>JAKAHL010000160.1 GCA_021815005.1 Chloroflexota bacterium | reverse complement strand
GAGCGGCGCGCTGACGACGGCCGCGTGGGCGCTCGAGCAGGGGAGGGGCCTGTACCTGGTGCCCGGCCGGCTGGACGACCCGGCGGTCGCTGGCTCCCTGGCGTTCCTGCGGGAGGCCGGGCCGGAGGCGCGGGTGGTGGCCGGGATCGCGGAGCTGATGGAGGATCTGTGCCTGGACGCGCCCCCGCGCCGCCCCCGGGGCGACCCGGCGGCGCGGCTGGGCGCCGCGGAGGCGGCGCTCGCGACAGCTCTCGAGGGCGGCGCCGGCAGCACCGACGAGCTTGTCGCGGCCACGGGGTTGCCCGGGGCGGCCGTGCTCGCCGCCCTCACCACGCTCGAGCTCCGCGGCCTCGTGGTGGAGGTGCTCGGGCGCTACCAGGTCGCGGGGCGCCTGGCCGAGCGGCCCCGGCGTCGCCCGCGGCCGCTGGACGCGCGGGACGCGGGACGGCCCGTCGGCTGATGGCCGGGAAGGGCGGACCCATGTGGCAGCCGGGCGACGGCAGGGGCGTGCTCGCCGGTCATGGCGTGACGGCAACGCGCTTCGCGCCACGGCGACGCGCTTCCCGCGACGCCCACGCCAGGCGGCAGAGCGGCGGGCGAGGGAGGGCGAGGGAGGGCCGACGGCGCCGACCGGGGGGTGGACTCCCCGTCGCGCCCGGTGTTACCCTCCGCCCAGCCCCGGGCCGGAGGGCGCGGCCCAGCCCCGGGGTTGTGGCGCCAGCGTCCTCCGGCGTCTCGGGACTCGACGCAGTGGAGGACCGCCGCTTGCGGAAGCTCGGGGCAATGCTGCTTGCCCTGCCCGTCCTGACCGCCGTCTACCTCGCCGCCGCGGCGCGGCCGATTGGCCGGAGGCGGGCTCTCGGGCTCGCGGGCGCCGCCGGGCTGGTCGCCGTGGCGCTGCTGGCGGGCACCCGTGCCGCCCCGTCGGTCGCCGTCCCGCCGTCCCCCGCGCGGACGATCGCAGCCCAGCTGCTCGACGCGATCGTCACCGGCCACGCGCTCAGGGCGCCGTTCACGGTCGGGTTCGACACGCCGATGGACGCGGCCTCCGTGGCCCAGGCGCTCCGGATCACGCCCGACGCCGACGTTTCCCTCTCCTGGGACGCGAAGGGCTCCACGCTCACCATCACGCCGACACGCGGCTGGGCGCCGGACACGCTCTACGCCATCACCGTCGGGACGGCAGCGCGAGCCGCGGACGGCACCCCGCTTGCCGCGCCCGCCCATGCGGTCGTGATGACCGCCGCCGCCGGATCGGGAACGGTCAGCGCGTCGAACCTGGTCGGCACGCTGGCCGCGGTGGACACCACGTTCCTGATCCGCCTCGACAGGCCCGTTGCCCTGGCGGCCGTCCAAGCGGCGCTCCGCACGAGCCCGGCCGTCGCCGGCACCGTCTCGCCCGGCGCCGGGACCGGCGAGTACGTGTTCACGCCGAGCGAGCCGCTGGCGCCGGGCACGGCCTACCGGGTGAGCCTCGCCGGCCTCACGGACGCCGAGGGTACGGCCTTCGGGGCCATCCCCGCGCTCACCGTGCGCACGCCGGCGGCGCCGTCGGTCGTGCGCTTCCGTCCGCTGAACGGCGCCAAGGCCCAGGCCGTGACCGCGGTCCTGTCCGTGCGGTTCACGGCCGCCATGGACCGTGCCGCCACGGCCGCCGCGTTCCGGGTGACCGCGAACGGCAAGGCCGTCCGCGGCACGACCGCGTGGGCCGAGCGGGACACGGTGCTGGTGTTCACGCCGGCCGCCAGCCTGCCGTACGGGGCGAAGGTCGTGATGGCCCTCGCCGCCTCCGCGAGGTCGGCCGCCGGGGTCCCGCTCGCCGCGACCAGCGGGACCTTCACCGTGCGGTCCAAGCCAGCCGCGACCGCGGCGGCCAAGACGGCCGCGACCGTGGCGGCGACGCCCAAGCCCGTGCCCAAGCCGGCCCCCGCGCCCAAGCCCGCTCCAACCGGGTCCGGCGGCTCGGGCGGCGCCGCCGCGAGCTGGGCCGCCGTGGAGACCTACTACCTCGGCCTGATGAACTGCACGCGGACGGGCGGCTGGGTCACCTCGTCGGGCGCGTGCTCGTCTCCTGGCGGGCGCAACGTGGCGCCGCTGCGACTGTCGGCGGCCATCAGCACGGCGGTCTCGCGGCCGTACGCCAAGTACCTTGCCACGAACGGACTGTGCAACCACTTCTACGGCGGGACGCCGGGCGACCGGCTTCGTCGCGCCGGCTTCACCAGCTACAACTGGGCGGAGAACATCGGCTGCGAGGACATCAGCCCCTACGCGTCGGTGCTCGGCTCGCACCTCTTCTTCCAGAGCGAGAAGCCGTACAACGGCGGCCACTACCGCAACCTGATGAACTCGCTGTACACGGAGGTCGGGATCGGCGTGTGGGTGTCAAACGGGCGGACGCGTCTCGTCATCGACTTCTACCGGCCGTAGCCGGTCACCTTCCCGGCCGGACCATCGTCAGGGTGACACGGCACGGCCGATCCGCGAGGATCACCCCGTGATCCGCAACGTCGTCCTGCACATCGCCAACGAGCAGCCGCTGCTCGCGGACCTGTTCGAGCTGCCCGTGGCCTCCGACGCCGGCCTCCTGTGCACGAACCTGCGAACGACGGACGGCAAGCGCCCCGTGTTCGTGGACCAGTCGGAGAACACGTTCTTCTTCCCCTACCTGGTCATCCGCCTCCTGGAGATCCCGACGGGTGCCGTCGCGCGCCACCAGGACGACGTCGTCTCCGGTCGGGGGGGCCAGGACAACGAGGCCGCGGCCCGCGGCCCGGGTTTCGGGAGCACGCTCCCGGCTGTCATCGAGAGCTGGGACGGCGGTGCCGCCGACCTCGGGGACGACATCGACGAGGACTTCCTCCGCCGCATCCGCGAGGTGTAGCGGGACGTTCCGGGGTGCGACTCGCGAACGCCCGGCTCGCGGCGGCCCGGGCGGGCCGGAGGCGGGGTGACGGCCGGGCAAGGTGCCGATGCTACACTCCCGGCCGCCATGCCCAAGCATCTCGTGATCGTGGAATCGCCCGCCAAGGCGCGGACCATCGAGCGCTACCTCGGCGCGGACTACCAGGTCCTCGCCTCGTACGGTCACGTCCGTGACCTGCCGGAGAACCCGGGCAAGGGCAAGCTGGGCGTGGACGTGGAGCACGACTTCGCACCCGAGTACGTCGTGCCCGAGGACCGCCGACGGCAGGTTGCCCAGATCGAGAAGGCCGCGCGGGCGGCATCCGACGTCTGGCTCGCGACAGACCTCGACCGGGAGGGGGAGGCGATCGCCTGGCACGTGGCGGAGGCCGCGTCGGTGCCGGCGGCCAAGACGCGCCGGGTCACGTTCTCCGAGATCACCGAGGGCGCCATCAAGGAGGCGTTCGCGCACCCTCGGGAGATCGACCGCCACCTGGTGGACGCCCAGCAGGCCCGGCGCATCGTGGATCGCCTGGTGGGCTACACGCTGAGCCCGCTGCTCTCGCGCAAGGTGCGCGGCGGCCTCTCCGCAGGGCGCGTGCAGTCGGTGGCGGTTCGGATGGTGGTCGAGCGCGAGCGTGAGATCCGCGCGTTCACCGCCCGCGAGTACTGGACGCTGGAGGCAGCGCTGGCGGCCCCGGACGGCACGCCGTTCACGGCGGATCTGGTGCGCATCGGCGGCGAGGCCGTGGACATCGGGGACGGCGAGACGGCCGAGCGCCACGCCGCCGCCATCCGCGCCTCGCAGCCCCGGGTGGGAACGGTGGCCACGCGACCGTCCAAGCGCAACCCGGCGCCCCCGTTCACCACCAGCACCCTCCAGCAGGAGGCCAGCCGCAAGCTGGGCTTCTCGCCCAAGCGGACGATGTCGATCGCCCAGCGCCTGTACGAGGGCGTGGACACGCCGGACGGCCACGTCGGCCTCATCACCTACATGCGAACCGATTCGACCGCCATCGCCGCGGTGGCGATGGGCGAGGCCCAGAAGGTCATCGCGGAGCGCTTCGGCACCCGGTACGGAACCGGGCGCGGGCGCGTCTACAAGACCCGCCAGAAGGGCGCCCAGGAGGCCCACGAGTCCGTCCGCCCCACCTCGTTCACGCGGGACCCGGACTCGCTCAAGGGCCACCTCAAGCCGGAGGAGCTGCGCCTCTACCGGCTGGTCTGGCAGCGCGCGGTCGCGTCGCAGATGGCCCCCAAGGAGCTCGAGACAACGACGGTGGAGTTGGAGGCCGGCCCCTACCGCCTGCGCGCCTCGGCCACGCGGACCCTGTTCGACGGTTTCGCGCGGGTCTACACCGAGGGCCGCGACGACGGGGAGGACGAGGCCGAGCGCACGCTCCCGCCGCTGGCCGAGGGCGACCTGGCCGCCGTCTCGTCCGTGACGCCGACGCAGCACTTCACGGAGCCGCCGTCCCGCTACACCGAGGCGATGCTGATCAAGGCGCTCGAGGAGCACGGCATCGGGCGGCCGTCCACCTATGCCGCCACGGTCAGCACCATCGTGGACCGCGGCTACGTCAGGGTGGAGGACCGGAGGCTCCGGCCCGAGGAGATCGGCGAGATCGTCACGGACCTGCTGGTGGACCACTTCGGCGAGTACGTGGACCTCGAGTTCACCGCTCGGATGGAGGAGGATCTCGACGAGGTCGCCCGCGGCGAGCGCGCGTGGGTGCCGCTGCTGCGGGAGTTCTTCGGCCCGCTCAAGGAGCGCGTGGACGAGAAGCGCAAGGAGCTCAAGCGTCGCGACTTCACCACGGAGCCCACCGACGAGGTCTGCTCGCTCGGCCACCCGATGGTGATCCGCCTCGGGCGGAACGGGAAGTTCCTGGCCTGCTCCACCTACCCGGAGCACCGCGAGACGCGGCCGCTCCCCGGGGACGAGGCCCCCAGCCTGGAGGGCGAGGGAGACGTCTGCCCCGAGTGCGGCGAGGGCATCCTGACGACCAAGCGAGGCCGCTTCGGCGCGTTCGTGGGGTGCTCTCGGTACCCGGACTGCCGGTACATCAAGAAGGACGGCCCGCCGCCCCCGGAGCAACTCCCCTTCGAGGTGCGGTGCCCCAAGCGCAACGACGGCCACCTTGTGGCACGCCGGGCGCGCCGCACCGGGAACGTGTTCTGGGGCTGCTCCGCCTACCCGGCCTGCGATTTCACCACCAACGACGAGCCGACGGGCGCCGTCCATGACGCCCACGAGGACGGGCTAGGCGCCGTCGCGCGGCGCGGTGACCGCGGGGTCTGCCTGACCTGCGGCGCCCCGGTCGAGCTGCCCGCCGTGGTCACGGCGGGAATGCGGCTGCCGGGCGGCCCGGCCGACCCATCGGCGCTGCAGCGCCCGGCGAGATC
>JAKAHL010000159.1 GCA_021815005.1 Chloroflexota bacterium | reverse complement strand
CCTCAGGCGGCCGCCACCTCCGGCACGCTCGCGGCCCAGGCGCGGAACTCGGCCCGCAGCCGCGCGGCCGTCGCCGCGTCGCAGAACGCGGCCTCGAGCGCGGCCAGGTTCACGGCCCACAGCTCGGGCACCGTGACGCCGATCCGCTCGACGGCGCGGACGTACTCGTCGCTCAGCGTGACGTCGGACACCGTGAGGTCGTCCGTGCTGAGGGTGACGCGCACGCCCGCGCGGAGGAGCCGGCGCAGCGGGTGCGCCTCGAGCGTCGGCACGATGCTCGCCTGGACGTTGGACGTGGGGCACAGGTCAAGCCACGTGCCGCGGGCGATCAGCTCCGCCACCAGCGCCGGGTCGTCGATGGCGAGGGGTCCGTGGGCGATCCGCTCGGGGCGCACCTCGAGCGCCCGGCGGACCTGCGCGGCGCCGCCCCACTCGCCGGCGTGGACCGTGACGTGCAGCCCGATCTCGCGGGCCAGGTCGAGCGCCGCGCGGTGCCGCCCGTAGTCGGGGAACGCGGCCTCCTGCCCCGCGAGGTCCACGGCCACCAACCCGTCGGGTACGCCGTTGGCGGCCAGATCCCGCACGAACGCCAGGTTGGCCTCGGGCGCGTGCGAGCGCATCAGCGTCGCGATCAGCCGGACCTCACTGCCGCCGCGCGAGGAGACCGACCTTGCGCCGCGCCACGTCGCCTCGACCACCTGGCGACCGGTCAGCCCACGTTCCGTGTGCAGCAGCGGCGCCCACCGGACCTCCGCGTACCGGACCCGGTCCGCCGCCTTGTCCTCGACCAGGTCGGCCGCGACCCGCTCGATCGCCTCGGCGTCCTGCATCAGCGCGATCGGCAGGTCGAAGGCGAGCAGCAGCGAGGCCTGGTCGGCGGACTGCTCCGGTCCCACGAGCACGCCACGCATCCCGGCGAACGTGCGCGGCGCGTCCACGCCCCGCGTCCGGGCGATCTCGAGGGCGGTCGCGGGGCGCAGCGAGCCGTCGAGGTGAAGGTGGAGCTCCGCCTTGGGCATGGCCGCGGCGAGGGCGCGCAGGGTCCGGGGGTCCAGGTCGCTCATGGGGCCGATGGTAGGGCGCCCCGCGGCCAGCCAGGCGCCGGGCTCGCATGGCCATGCCGAGGCCGAGCGTCGGATCTTGCGCTTGCGGAGTAGCATGTTTGCGGCACGCCAGCCATCCGCGGGCCGGCCCCGCGCGAAGACCAGACGTGCGCTTCCCGGGCCGCACCCCAGCAACGGAGCCAAGCCGCATGTCCACTGTCCTCGTCACCGGCGCCAACGGCTTCGTCGGCAGCCATGCCATCCCCGCGATTCTCGACGCGGGCAACCAGGTGGTCGCGCTGGTGCGCGACGACGCGGGCGCCGAGGAGGTCGTGCGCAGGGTGCCGGACGGGCGCCTGGCCAGCGTCACGGTGCGCCGGGGTGACGTCACGCGGCCCGCCACGCTGGCCGGGGCTCTGGCCGGCGTGGACGCGGTCCTGCACCTGGCGGCCGTCGCGCGCGACTGGGACGGAGGCCAGACGCTGCGCCTGGTGAACACCGAGGGCACGCGCAACGTGATCGCGGCGATGCGCGCGGCGGGCGTGGACCGCCTCGTGCACGTCGGCGCGCTGGGCGTCCGCGACGAGCCGGACCTGCACTACGCCAGCTCGAAGGCAAAGGCGATGGCGCTCGTCCGCGAGAGCGGCCTGCGCTGGACCATCCTGGCGCCGTCGCTGCTGTTCGGTCCGCGGGACGGGTTCTTCAACCTCCTCGCCGGGTTGGTGCGGCTCTCGCCCGGCGTGGTCCCGATCACGGGTCGCGGCACGGCGCGGTTCCAGCCGCTGGCCATCGGCGACCTGGCCAGGGCATGTGCTATCGCATTTGCCGATGACGGGTTCGCGGGCCGCGAGCTACTGCTGGGCGGGCCGCGGTACTGGACCTACCGCGAGATCGTCGAGGAGGTGCTGCGCGGCATGGCGGCCCGGCGGATCCTGGTTCCCATGCCCGTCGCGGTGATCCGGCTCGTGGCCGGCCTGGCGGAGGCCGTCCGCCTGCCATTCCCCGTGGCGACGGACCAGCTGCGCCAGCTGCGGTACGACAACATCGGCCCGCTCGACAGCGTCCGCTCCGGGTTCGGCTTCGACCCCCGGCCGATGGAGGGCGGTCTGACGCACCTGCGGCAGCGTCTCGCCGACCAGTAGGGGCCGCCCCGCGCCATCGCATGCGCCCTCCGGTCCGGGGCGGCACCGGACCGCGGCGCGGCGCTCGACCGGCTACGCTGCGCCCGTGGGAAGGACTCGCCGAGTGGTGGCCGCGATCGCGTGGCTTGTCGCCGTGGCCGTGATCGGCCTGGGCGGCGCCGGCGTGGCGGCGTCCCTCAACCGTCCGCCGGCGTCGGGCGCCCGCCCGGAGCTCACCTGGACCGGCGACCGACAGGCCGCCCCGGCGCTCGACGCCGCGACGGCCAGGCTGCAGGCGCTGTCGGACGCCGTGGACGCCCTGGGCACCTCCTCCAAGCGGGCCCTGGCAGACTTCGTCGCCGGCGACACGGCCTCCCTGGCGAGCGACCTCGCCAGCGGCACGGCCCAGCTGGAGGCGGTCACCTCGTCGTCGGCCGGCCTCAGGGCGGCGCTGGCGGCGGTGCCCGACATGGACGCCCTCGCCCCGCTGCGCGTCTCGGCGGCCACGATCGCCCGCTACCGGCAGCTCCTGGCGACGCCCGGGCTGGCGGCGAACCTCGAGACGGACTGGCAGCAGCTCTCCGCCCGGGCGCAGGCCGCGTCGGTTGTGCCTGGCCTGCTGGCGCAGCACGACCGGCAGACGGCCGCGGCGGCGGCGCAGGGCGAGGCGGGCCACTACCAGGCGGCCCTCGCGCTGCTCGACGCCCCGGACGCCACCCTCGCCCTGGCCCGCCAGGCGGCCGCGAGCCTGGCCAGGACGGCCGACGTCTCCACGCTCACGCAGTGGATGGACCGGCAGGCTGCCTACGACGCCGCGCTCCGCCGGTTGTACACGGTCATGCTCTCGTCCAGGGGGAAGGTGACTTCGGCCGTGCGCGCCGCGTTCGCGGCCGAGGAGGCAGCCAAGGCCGCGCTGCCGACCAGCACCAAGGGCATCGTCGTGATCATGGGCGCCATCGCGCAGGGCGGGCTCGACCGGGCGGTCGTCGACATCGAGGTCGCGCGCGGGTCGCTGGCAGCCGCGCTCGCGGCGCAGCTGGCCGGGACGCCGGCGAGCCCGACCGGCCCCGCAGCGACGAGCCCTGTGCCGACGCCGCCGGCCGTGCCGACGGCCCCGCCGCCGTCGTCCGCCGCCGCTCCTTCGCCGGCCTCGACCGGGTCGCCGGCCCCCGCACCGTCACACCGTCCCGGGGCCACCACGCCGCCGTAGCAATCGCCGCCCGGTCGCTGGGCGGTCGCTGGGCGGGTGCTGGGCGGGTGCTGGGGCGCCCGCCACCGGCGGTACACTCCGCCCTATCGTTCCAGTCGCCCAGCCCGACGCCGCGCCGCGTGCCGCTGCGCCGGGAGCGGAGGTCTTCCTGTGCAGATCCGCGTCGTCGCAGCCCGTCCGTGGGAGGTGTCGGCCGACCTTCTGGTCGTGCCGGTGGTGGGGGAGCCGGCCTTCGCCGGCGAGCTCGACGAGCTGGACCGCCGGGCCGGCGGCGAGCTGCGCGCCCTGCACGCGTTCGGAGAGCTTGGCGCCAAGAGCTTCGGCACGGCACTCGGCGCGCCCGGTGGCCTGCCCGTGCGACGCCTTCTGACCGTGTCGGGCGGCAAGGCGGGCTCGCTGGATCGCGAAACGGCGCGGAAGCTCGCCGCGTCGGCCCTTCGCCGGCTCATCGGGCGGCAGGTGCGCACCGCGGCCGTCTGGCTCGCCCCGATCGCGGCCGGGCTGGGCGGGGACGCGGCGCTGGCCGCCGAGCTGGTGGCGCGCGGCATCGTCGAGGGTGGCTTCGAGCCCAAGTCGATCTACCGCGAGGACACGGACGCCGCGCCCCCGCAGCTTGAGGAGCTCGTGCTCGTCGGGGCGCCCGACACCGACGCCGCCGCCCTCGCCGCCGCCGCGAACCGTGGCCAGATCCTCGGCGAGGGGGCGAACCTCGCCCGTCGGCTCGCCAACCGCGCCGCCAACGACGTGACGCCGGTCGTGCTGGCGGAGGAAGCCCGCGCAGTCGCCGAGCAGTACGGCCTCGCGATCGACGTCATCGACGAGAGGCGCGCCGCCGAGCTGGGCATGGGCCTGTTCCTCGCGGTGGGGCAGGGGAGCGACAACCCGCCCCGGATGATCGTCCTGCGCTCGGGCGAGGAGGGTGCCAGCGACAGCCTCGGCCGGCGCCTGGCGCTGATCGGCAAGGGCGTCTGCTTCGACTCCGGCGGCATCAGCATCAAGCCTGCTGACCGGATGGAAGAGATGAAGATGGACAAGACCGGTGCGTGCACCGTGATCGCGGCCATCGTCACGGCCTCTCGCCTGGCGCCGGGCCTGCCGCTGATGGCGGTCGCCCCGGCCGTGGAGAACATGCCCGGCGGCCATGCCACCCGGCCGGGCGACGTGGTCAGGGCGCTCAACGGCACCTTCGTGGACATCACCAACACCGACGCCGAGGGGCGCCTCATCCTGGCCGACGCGATGACCTACGCCGAGCATCTGGGGGCAACCCACCTGATCGACGTGGCGACGCTCACCGGGGCCGTTGGCCGGGCGTTCGGCAACATGGTCACGGGCGCCTTCGCGGACAGCGACGGGTGGTGGGACCAGGTGGCGACCGCGGCCGAGCGCGCGGGCGAGCGCTACTGGCGGATCCCGCTGGTCGAGGACTACCAGCCGGACATGGAGTCCTGGTACGGCGACGTCCAGAACTCGGGCTCGGCCGAGGGCTCGCTGGTCAAGAGCGGCATGTTCCTTGACAAGTTCCACACGGTCCCGTGGGCCCACCTCGATATCGGCGGCACGGCGTACTACCGCAAGGCGTACCCGTTCGCGTCGCGCGGCGCGTGCGGCGTGACCCACGCGACCCTGGCGGAGCTGGCGCTGGCCGGTCGGGGCTGATCGCCGGGATCGGATCGCGGGCACGCCATCCGGCCCGCGGGAGCCTGCGCGGGACGGCACGGGTCGGCGTGGCACGGCGCGGCACGGCGCGGCACGAAGCGGGCCGGACGGGCGCGGCACGGGCCGACATTGCCATCCAGCATTGGTTGGCCAAGAGCGGCGCGCGGGTGTACTACGTCGAGGCGCCGCAGTTGCCGCTGCTGGACGTGCGCGTGGTGTTCGACGCCGGCTCGGCGCGCGACGCCGGCAAGGCCGGCCTGGCCCAGCTCACCAATACGCT
>JAKAHL010000158.1 GCA_021815005.1 Chloroflexota bacterium | reverse complement strand
GCCGCGAACCAGCCCAGCGCCTCAGTGGCGGTCACCAGGCGCGTGCCCTGGACCACCTCGTCGAGCTGCACGCCGGCGATCAGCTCGCCGTGCGCCGAGCGCAGCTCGTCCGGGTCGGTGGGCAGGTACCAGTCGAGCGCGACGAGCCAGCCGCCGGGGCGAACCGCCGCCCAGGCCGAGCGCAGGGTCCCGACCGGGTCGGGCAGCTGGTGGAGCGCGTACTGGAAGTACACAAGGTCCGCCTCCGCGACGTGGCCGATCGCCAGCATCGACCCCTGCTCGACGCCGATCACGTCCGCGAGGCCCGCCTCGGCGATGTTCGCCAGCGCGCGGGCGACCGAGTCGGGCTCGAACTCGACGCCCGTGAGCGCGAGACCGGGGAACCGGCGCGCCATCGCGATCAGCCAGCGGCCGCCGCCCGAGTGCACGTCGATGACCCTCGCGCCGAACCGCAGGTCCGCCACGAGCTGCGGCAGGGCGCCCAGGACCTCCTGGAAGAAGACCGCGACATCCTGGACGGTGAGCCGCTCGATCGCGATGCGGTACCGGTCGGGCCGCCCGAGCGCCGGCCTGCCCGTCCGGAAGACGTCCGGCAGGCGGTCGTAGTCGAGGCTGCCGACGGCCGCGAACTGGAACTGCCCGCCGAGGAACTCGGGCCGGTCCGCGTCCAGCAGAATCGTGCCGACGTCGCCCGGGACCCGGATCCGGCCGTCCGCCGTCTCCACGAGATCGAACGCGTCCGCTCCCCACGCCCATCGGCCCGCCAGCGCGGGCTCGACACCCGTCTTCGACGCGAGCTCGGCCGAGGTGAGGCCCGCCGTACCGGCGTCGCGGAGCGCGTCGAACAGGCCGAGCTCGAGGCCGGTGAACACGTACCACGTCCGGTAGAAGCCGCGGAGGCTGCCGAGGAGGTCTTCGAAGCGGTCGTCGAGGCGCATGGCCGCATTGTGGCATGCGACGATGGGGTCCCGGCATGCCGCCCGGTCGTGGCCGGGTGGCGGTTGCGGTCCGGCCCGACGCAACCGCACCGCCGCCGGGCGTGTTCTCGCTCGTGATGGACGACCAGACCCTCGCCCTTGCCCTGGCCCAGGACCTCGACGCCGCCTTCGAGCCCCTCGTGCGGACGCACGCCGACCGCTGCTACTCGATCGCGCTGCGCGTGCTGGGCAACCCGCACGACGCGGAGGAGGTGGCGCAGGACGCCCTCGTGCGCGCGTACCGGGCGCTGGCCGGCTACGAGCCCGGACGCATCCGCGACCTGCGGCTTCGGCCGTGGCTCGCGACGATCACGGTGAACCTGTGTCGGAACCGGGCGCGTCGGGCCGTCGGCAGCACGACGCCGCTCGACGTTGCGACGGCCGGGGGGCGGGAGCCTGCCGCGCCGAGGCGCGACGGACCGGCGGCGCAGGCAGAGGCATCCGACGACCGCGAGCGCCTGGCGGCGCTCCTCGGGGCACTCCCCGAGCGGTACCGGGTGCCGGTCGTCCTGCGCCATGTCAGCGACCTCACCTACGCGGAGGTCGCCGAGGCCCTCGGTCGCCCGGAGGGAACGGTGAAGGCCCAGGTCCACCGCGGGCTCGCGATGTTGCGGGGGGCGGCGAGGGACGCCGGGCTCGAGGAGGTGACGCCATGACCGATCGCGCGCAGCTCACGGGGCTCGCCGTCACGTCCCCGGCCGCGCTCGCCGACGACGTCCTGGTCGAGGTTGGGCTGGCGGACCGTGTGGCCCCGCTCGCCACGGCGATCGGGACGCTCTGGGTGGCGTGGAACGGCCGCGGCGTGGTGGCCGTGGCCGAGGCCGCGGACGGCCCGGCGGCCGCGGCCGAGCACGCCGCACGCTACGGGCGACGAGCGGTCCTCGGCCGCACCCTGCCGCGCGGGCTGGCATCCGCCATCTCGCGGCGCCTGGCCGGCGACCGCCTGGCGCCCCTGGCGCTCGACCTCCGCGGGCGCACGCCGTTCGAGATCGCGGTCTGGGCGAAAGCGCTCGAGATCCCCTACGGCGAGATCCGGCCGTACGGCTGGATCGCCGCGGAGATCGGCCGGCCGAGGGCGGTCCGTGCCGTGGGGACGGCCCTGGGACGCAACCCGGTGCCGCTCCTGGTCCCGTGCCATCGCGTGGTCCGGACCGACGGGCGCATCGGCAACTACTCCCTGGGCGGCCCGCACAACAAGCGCGCGATCCTCGCGGCGGAGGGCCTCGACCCGGACGCGCTCGAGGACGACGCGCGGCGCGGCGTGCGCCTCGTGGGCAGCGACACGACGAAGATCTGCTGCTGGCCGACGTGCCGCCATGCCCGTCGGGTCGCGCCGCAGCACAGAGTGCCCTTCCGGAGCCTCCGCGAGGCCGCCACCCGCGGCTACCGCCCGTGCAAGGTGTGCCGCCCGGTCGCCTACGAGGCGTCATAGGCCCACCGCGCGAGGCGGTTTTGGCCTACGCTGCTAGCGCAAGGCGGGCGGCCGGCCCGATGCACTCCGCCGACCGAAGCAGGAGCCGCCCGTGACCTCGAGATCCGCCAGCCCGCTCCTCGTCTGGGCCGGCATCCTGACGCTCTACGTGGTCTGGGGCTCCACATATCTCGCCATCCGGGTGGCGGTCGGCAGCATCCCGCCGTTCCTCATGGCCGGGATCCGGTTCGTGGCGGCTGGCACGCTCCTGACGGCGGCCGTCTGGGCGTGGGGCCGAGGCACGGTGCGGCTCCCCAACCGCCGCGAGGCGATCGATTCGGCGGTCGTCGGGGCCATGCTGCTCATCGGCGGCATGGGCATGGTCTCCTGGGCCGAGACGACGGTGCCCTCGGGGATCGCTGCGCTTCTGGCGGGACTCATGCCCATGTGGCTCGGCGTGTTCGCGCGCGTCGTGTTCGGCGAGCGGATGGCGCGCGGGGCGGTGGCGGGCACGATCGTGGGGCTGGCCGGCGTGGCCCTGCTGGTGGGCCCGACGCTCGCGACCGGCGGCGCCGAGGCGCCCGGGCTGATCGCCCTGCTCCTCTCGCCGATGTCCTGGGCCGCGGGCTCGCTCTACGCGGCGCGGCGCGCGGTCCTGCCGAAGCCCGCGCTGATGGCGTCGGGCACGGAGATGCTGCTCGGCGGCCTGCTGCTGCTGGCGGTCGCCGCGGTGACCGGCGAGGTCGGGGGCTTCTCCCCGGCAGCCGTCACCCCAGACGCCTGGCTCGGACTGCTCTACCTGACCACGGTCGGCAGCCTCGTCGGCTTCGTCACGTTCGCGTGGCTGGTGGGCGTGGCGCCCCTGGCACGCGTGACGACCTACGCCTACGTCAACCCGATGGTGGCCGTGATCCTGGGCGCGATCATCCTGGGCGAGGCGCTGGACCTGCGGACGATCGCGGGGGCCGTGGTCGTCGTGGCGGGTGTGGTGCTGATCGTGTCGGCGACGCGCCAGCCCAGCCGGGAGCGCGAGTCGGTGCCCGCGCCGGAGCCGGTGCCCAGCGCGGGCTGATCGCCCCTTCGCGCCCGTCGGCGCGGGCAGCCCGCCATGCTGTCAGCGGAGCGGTCAGCCCCGCTCGAAGCCCTGGGCCGGCCACGGCTCGCAGCGCAGCGGGCGGTCGTGGCGGTACCCCAGCGCGTAGTCCGCCTGGATCAGCGTGTGCAGCTGGCTGGTGCCCTCGTAGATCACCGCGGCCTTGGAGTTGCGCAGGTAGCGCTCCACCGGGAACTCGTTCGAGTAGCCATTGGCGCCGTGGATCTGGATGGCGTCGAGCGCCGCCTGCACCGAGTGGTCGGTGGCGTGCCACTTGGCGAGCGACGTCTCGCGCGTGTTGCGCAGCCCGCGGTTCTTGAGCGCTGCCGCCTGGTACACCAGCAGCCGGCCGATCTCGGTGCCCTTGGCCATGTTGGCGATCATCTGCTTCACGAGCTGGTGCTGGCCGATCTCCTGGCCGAACGTCTGGCGCTCGTGCGCGTACTTGAGCGACGCGTCGAGGCAGGCCTGCGCGAGGCCGACGGCGCCCGCGGCGACGGTGAACCGCCCCTGGTCGATGGCGCTCATCGCGATGAGGAAGCCCTCGCCCTCCTCGCCGATGCGGTTCTCCACCGGCACGCGCACGTTCTCGAAGTTGAGCAGGCCGGTGTTGCCGGCCCGGATGCCGAGCTTGCCGTGGAGCGTGCCGCTGGTCAGGCCGGGCATCCCCCGCTCCAGCACGAAGGCCGTGATGCCCTTGTGCTTCTTGGCGCGGTCCACGCTCGCGAAGACCAGGAAGTGGTCGGCGATGTCCGCGAGGCTGATCCAGATCTTGCCGCCGTTGATCACGTAGCTGTCGCCGTCCCGGCGCGCGGTGGTGGCCAGGTTGCCGGCATCCGTGCCCACACCGGGCTCCGTCAGGCTGAACGTCGCGATCTTCTCGCCTTTCGCCTGCGGCACGAGCCAGCGCTGGCGCTGCTCCTCGGTGCCCCACTGGAGCAACGTCAGGCTGTTGAGGCCGACGTGAACGCTCTGCACGACGCGGAACGCCGTGTCCGCCCGCTCCAGCTCCTCGCACAGGATCGCGAAGCTGACGTAGTCCATCCCCGACCCGCCGTACTGCTCCGGGATCGGCGCGCCGAGGAAGCCCAGCTCCCCCATCTTCGCGAAGACCTCGCGGTGGACCTCGCCGTTGGCGTCCCACTCGCGGATGTTCGGGAGGATCTCCGCCTCGACGAACGCACGGGCGGCGTCGCGGACGAGCTTGTTCTCGTCGGTCAGGGTGAAGTCGATCACGATCCTTGCGCCTCGGGTGTCTGGTTTTCAGGGCGAGCGCCCCGGGCCAGCGGGGCGGACGTCGGGCCATCCTACCGCCCGGATTCGCGCGCCCCGCCACTGTTGCGCAGGGGCGGTCGGCGACATACCCGCCAGAGTCCCCTCGACGCCCAGTTCCGTTCTCGCGGAACCATCGGGCAGCCGGGCGGCGCGCCGCGGTGGTTCCGCGAGATCGCAACCATCGGGCAACCGGGGCCAGGCGGAAGACCCCGCGCGGGAGGCGTCCGCGGCTGAGGCGGCAGCCCGCCCCGCTCGGGCCGGCGGTCGTCGCGCACCCGGGCAGGGTCGCTCGCGCCTGCCGCACCACCGCGGAGGTCGGCTCGCGCGCTGCCTATACTCGGCCCGTGGACACCTCCGACGCGCTCGACCTCGCCGCCCTGGCGGATGCCAACATCAGCCCCATCCTCGGCCGCTACATGGACAAGAGCTGGTCTCACGGGACCGGCCACCGCCTGTACGACACGGCCGGCAACAGCTACCTGGACTTCGCGAACGGCATCGCGGTGACCGCCCTCGGGCACGGCCACCCGCGCGTGGCGGCAGCCGTCCACGCGCAGGTGGACCGGCTCATGGGCCCCGTCCACGCGCTCGGCTTC
>JAKAHL010000157.1 GCA_021815005.1 Chloroflexota bacterium | reverse complement strand
CCAGGCCGGGGGGCTCCCGCTGACCGGCTGCCTGCGGATCGGCGGGACGCGCACGGATCGTCCCGGCTCAGCGCCCGCTGACCCGCGTTTCGCCGCCCTGCGCCACAATCGGCGCTCGCGAACTGCGTCCCGATCCCGGAGGCCCGACCATGTGCTTCGACCACGACTCCCACCCGCCGATCGTCCCCGACCCCACCGGCATACGCGACGCGGCCGACGTTGCGCTGGAGGCGGGAGACGGCAACCGCTTCGCGGCCTACGTCGCCCGCGCGGCGCGACCCACCGGCGCGGCGATCGTGATCCTGCCGGACGTCCGCGGCCTCCACACCTACTATCGCGAGCTCACCGAGCGGTTCGCCGAGCACGGCGTAGATGCCATCGCCATCGACTACTTCGGCCGGACCGCGGGCATCTCCGACCGCGGCCCCGGCTTCGACTATGCGCCGCATGTCGCGGCCACGACCTATGCGGGTATGTCGGCCGACGTCCGCGCCGCGGCCGCGCACCTGCGCAGCGTCGCAGGCGTGGAGCGCCTGTACACCACCGGCTTCTGCATGGGCGGCCGCCTGTGCTTCCTGACCGCGACGATGGCCGACCTCGGGCTGGCAGGGGCGATCGGCTTCTACGGCTGGCCGACCGGCGCGTCGCGCAACGACACCCCCGCCCCGGCCGACGTGGCCGCCACGTTCACCTGCCCGATCCTGGGCATCTTCGGCGGGGCGGACGAGGGCATCCCCGCTTCCGCGGTGGCCGAGTTCGAGACGGCCCTCGAGCGAGCCGGGGTCGAGCATCGCATCACCACCTATGCGGGCGCGCCGCACTCCTTCTTCGACCGCAAGGCAGCCGACTTCGCCGACGCGAGCGAGCGCGCCTGGGCGCAGACGCTGGGGTTCATGGGCGTCGCGAAATGAGGTGCGGGCGGCCCACCGGCGGGCGCGGCCCGCGCTAGGCTGGCATCCCACATCACCAAGGAGGGGTCCATGAAGGAACGGCTCATCGGCGACGACCAGCTCCTGGTGACCGCCGACACCTCGCTCGGGGAGGCGCTCTGGGACTGGGTCGCGGCCGATGCCTCGCGGCGTGCCGCGGACGGCTGGCGGATCGCCAACATCGGCGGCATCGGCACCCAGACGGGGCTGCAGGCCCCGCAGGGCGGCTACGGCGCGCCCGCGTACGCGGTCGCGATGTCCCTGTGGATCCTGTATCGGCGATGACCGACGCCACGCCCGTCCCCGAACGCCGCGGCGAGCCCGCGGCGCCCGCGTCCGACCGCGTCCGACTCCGGCGCAAGCCGATGCGCGGACGGTATGACCGCGATGCGGTCGACGCCATCGTGGACGCGTCGGCCGTGGGCGTCGTCTCGTTCGTCCAGGGCGGCCAGCCGTTCGGCATCCCCGTCAACGTCTGGCGCGAGGGGGATCGTCTGTACTGGCACGGATCGGCGGGCAGCCGGATGCTGCGCGAGGCGGATGGGAAGCCGGTCTGCGTGACGGTGTACCACCTCGACGGCCTGGTGCTGGCCCGCGCGGCCACGAACCACTCGGTCAACTACCGCTCGGCGATGGTCCTCGGGACGGCGCGCCTCGTCACGGACCCGGGCGAGGCGGAGCGCGCGCTCGAGGGCCTGATCGAGGCGCTGTACCCCGGTCGCTGGGCCCAGCTGCGGCCGATGACCGAGCCGGAGCGCAAGGCGGCCGGCGTGATGTACGTGGACCTCGCCGAGTCCTCGGCCAAGGTCCGCAGCGAGGCGCCGCACGATGACCCGGGCGACGAGGCCTGGCCCGCCTGGGCCGGGCTCATCCCGGTGCGGACCGTCCGCGGCGAGCCCGAGCCCGACGCCTTCGTCCAGCCCGGCACGCCGCTGCCCGAGGTGCGCGTCCCATAGCCCGCGTCCCCTAGCCCTTGCGGCCCACGACGAGGCCGGACGCCGGGCGACGCCCGCCTGGCAGGTGTTGCGGGGGGCGGCCGGGGGTGCCGCGTGCCCGGGCCAGGGCTGGCGCGGAGGCCGTCTCAGCGCGAGAAGGTCAGGTGCGTCGTCCCGCTCTCGGCCACCTCCGAGGTCACGCGGTAGCCCTGCTCGAGCCCGCGGAGGTCGTCCCAGAGCCGGATGCCGCGGCCGAGCAGGATCGGGGCGATGGCGACGTGCAGCCGGTCCACGAGCCCGGCGCGAAGGAACTCCCGCGCCACGGTGGCGCCGCCGCCGACCCGCACGTCACGCCCGCCCGCGGCGGCCAGGGCGAGGTCCAGCGCCTCGCGGGGCGTCGCGGACTGGAAGCGGAACGTCGTGCCGCCCGCCATCTCGAGCGCCGGCCGTGGCCGGTGCGTGAGCACGAACACCGGGCAGTGGAACGGCGGCTCGTCGCCCCACCAGCCGCGCCACGCCGGGTCGTCGCCGGCGGCGTGGAGGCCGAACATCCCCGCCCCCATGATCTCCGCGCCCACCTCGGCGAAATACGCCGCCGCGTAGCGGTCGTCCACGCCGGTCGTCCCCTCGCCCGACGCGTCGCGCAGCACCCGGGACCGGAAGGTTCGGGTGGCAACGTAGGCCTCGACCAGGCGCGCCCAGTCGCGGCCCATCGGGTCGTCGGGCGTCTGGTCGGTCGTGGTCGCGAAGCCGTCCAGCGAGATGTTCAGGTCCACGCGAACGGCCATGGCGTCCTCCCGGCTGACTGGCGCAACGCTCACCGCCCACTGTAACCGGCCGGTCGGAGGCCGGCACGCGCGCCGATGGCGCCGCCCCGGGCGCGGGAGTTGCGAGCGAGTGGCAGGATGCAGGGGTGGCACGCGCTGATGACCGACCTGCCCGGCGATGGGCCCGACACGCCCGGGCGGTGGACACCGAACCCGTCCGGCACGCCCGGCGGCGGCCATGGCTCGCCACCATCGTCGTCGCAGCCGGGCTGCTGGGCGGCTGCGGCACGAGCGCCCCGCCGTCCCCGTCGCCCGCCACGCTCGCGGTGACCGCCGCCCCGTCGCCGTCCGCCGCTGCGCCCCCGCTGGCCGCCACGACGATCCCGGCCGCCACGCCAAGCGCCACCCCAGCGGCCACGCCAACCCCGGCCGCCTCCGCCACCGCGCTGCCCACGACCGGAGCCCGCCCGTCCGTGTCGGCCCTGGCGATCCGCAGCCTCCCCGCCGACGACGGTGCCCGGATCGTCGCGGTCACCAAGGTCGATGCGCGCACTCGCGACCTGACGATCGTCTCGCCCGCCCTCGGGAGGTTCGCGCCCGGCAACGGACCGCTCGGCCGGACCGTGACGGTCCGGATCCTGCTGCCGAGCCAGTTCGCCGCCCGTCCCGCCGCTCGCTGGCCGGTCCTGTACCTGCTGTGCGGCGCGGGCGGCGACCACACCGAGTGGACGCAGAACACCGATGTCGAGAAGGCGACCGCCGCGATGGGCCTGCTCGTCGTGATGCCCGACGCGGGCGGCGGGTGGTACTCGAACTGGTGGAACGGCGGCAGGGGCGGCCCGCCGGCGTGGGAGACCTTCCATCTCGTCGAGCTGCGCCAGCTGCTCGAGCGGAACTGGCGGGCCGGGGACCGGCGCGTCATCGCCGGCCAGTCGATGGGCGGCTACGGGGCGATGGAGTACGCCGCGCGCCACCCCGGGATGTTCCTCGCCGCCGCGTCGTTCAGCGGCGTCCTGGACCCGGCGGCCGAGGCGGCCCGGGGCTGGTCGATCGGGGCGCCGGACGCCATGTGGGGCAATCAGGCCGCGCGTCCCGATCTGTGGCTGGCGCGCGACCCGACCGATCACCCGGCGGCCCTCGCGGGCACGGCCCTCTACGTCGCCTACGGGAACGGACAGCCGGGGCCCCTCAACGCCGCCGGGGCGAAGCGGGACCGGCAGGAGGCGGAGGTGGGGACCGAGAGCGCGGCCTTCGTCGCTGCCCTCCGGGCGCGGCACATCCCGGTGACCGCGGACGCCTACGGCAGCGGCACGCACGACTGGCCCTACTGGCAGCGCGACCTCCATCGCTGGCTCCCGCTCGCGCTCCGGGTGCTCGGCGGCTAGCCCTGGGCGCGGTCGTCGCCAGGGCCGTCGCTAGGCGCCCTCGACCACCTCGGGCCCGAGGTTGCGGGGCGCCACGACGTCCGTCCGCCCGGACAGGCCCGCGGCCTCGGCCGCCTCGCGCAGGGCGTTCTCGACCGGCGCGGCGTCGGCCCCGGGCGCCACGAAGGCGAGCACCGTGGAGCCAGCGCCGGAGAGGAACGCGCCCAGCGCCCCGGCCGCCCGGGCCGCGCCCGTCAGACGCGGCAGCTGCGGGTAGGCGACGGATCGGTACGGCTCGTGGATGCGGTCCACGGTCAGGTCCGCGAGCAGGTCGTAGCGCCCCGAGGCAATCCCGGCCACGCCGATCGCGATGCGGCTCATGTTCGACACCGCGTCCCGGAGCGGCACCTCGGCCGGGAGCACGCGCCGCATGTCCGCGGTGGACAGGCGCCGGTCCGGGATGAACAGCACCGCGCGCAGCCCGTCGGGAGCGTCGAACCGCACCGCCTCCACCCGCTGGCCCAGGTGCGCCGACACCACGAAGCCGCCCATGAGCGCCGCCGACGCGTTGTCCGGGTGGCCCTCGATGTCCGTGGCCAGGCGCAGCATCGTCGGCATGGGGAGCGACCCGCCGCCCAGGACGTTACCGGCCCACACGCCGCCGACGGCCGCGGCCGCCGACGACCCCAGCCCTCGCGAGAGCGGGATCCGGTTGTGGGCGCTGATCCGCCAGCCGATGGCCGGGGGACGCGGCCCCAGCTGCGCCTCGATGGCCGACTCGAGGCCCATCACGAAGCGGTTGGAGCGCTCGCCGCCCAGCTCGCCCACGCCCTCGCCGGTGGTCACGAGCTCGATCGAGCCGTCGCCGTCGATCGCCTCCACGGTCACGCGGTTGCAGAGCTCGAGCGCGAGGCCGAGGCAGTCGTAGCCGGCGCCGAGGTTGGCTGTCGAGGCGGGGATGTCCACGACCAGGCGCCGTCCCAGGACGGGCGACCAGTCGCCGGGGGTCTGCCAGTGGCCCGCGACCTGGGAGCGAGGCGGCATCGCCGTCAGTCCCCGACCGGGTAGCAGGCGCCGGACGGGGCGGCGATGCACTCGGCCGGCACCGGGCGCACGGCGGCCTCGGCGCGCTCGGCGCGGACCGCGCCGGCCCAGGTCGAGCCCAGGCCGCGGGCGATCGACACGAGATCCGCCAGGACCGCGGCGGCGGCGGCGGAGCCACCGGCGCCGGGGCCCTCGAAGGCCACCCGGCCGACGGGCGTCGCGTCCACCTCGACGCGGTTGAGGACACCATCGCAGCGGCCGAACGGCGAGCCGGCCGGCACCGCGGTGGGCACGACGGACGCCTCGATGGCGCCGTCCTCCGCCCGG
>JAKAHL010000156.1 GCA_021815005.1 Chloroflexota bacterium | reverse complement strand
GCCCCGGGGCCTTGGGCGGACCGTCAGGCGCGAATGCGCCGCCGGGCCATCTCGCCCTCGATCTGGCGCTCGGCCTCGACGTAGCGGTCGATCTGCTCGCGCAGCTCGTTGGCCGTCGGCGTGTAGAGGTGGACCTGCTGCTGGAGGATGTACGACAGCCGGCGGCTGGTCATCCGCACGTGGTCCAGGTTCTTCATCAGGACGAGCGGGTCCATGGAAGCGAGGTCGGACGGGGGGTACATCTGGTTCATCGCGCCACCATGCTAGCCGAAGCCGCAGCCCGCGGCAGGGCCGGCGGCGCGCCCCGGCGGCGACCCCTGCCTAGCGGCGCTCGGGTGCCTCGATCCGGATCCGGGCGTCCACGACGACCGCGCCCTGCGGCAGGACGATGACCGGGTTGCAGTCCATCTCGACGATCTCGGGATGCGCCTCGACCATGGCGCTGACGCGCAGCAGCACGCCCTCGAGCGCGGCCACGTCGGCGCGCGATTCGGTCCGGTAGCCCTGGAGGAGCGGGAACATCGCCAGCGATCGCAGCATCTCGGCGGCATCGCGGTCCGTGAGGGGCGTGATCCGGACGGCCACGTCGCGGAGGAGCTCCAGCTCCGAATCGCCCGCGCCGCAGGCGATCACGGGGCCGAACAGGCGGTCGTGGACCACTCCCACGAGCATCTCGACCCCGTCGGGGACCATCCGCTGGACGAGGAGCCCCTCCACCGCGTGCCCGTCCGCGCCGAGGTCGCGGACCATCCCCGCGGCCGCGGTCCGCACGGCCGTGGCGCCCTCGAGCCCCAGCAGCACCGCGCGGGCGTCGCGCTTGCGGACGATGCCCGTCGCGACGGCCTTGAGCGCCACGGGGCCGCCCAGGTTATCGGCGGCCGCCCCGGCCTCCTCGGGCGTGGCGACGAGCCGGTAGTCCGCGACGCGGATGCCGTAGCAGTCGAGCAGAGTGGCCGCCTCGTCCGGGCGGAGCCAGCGCGAAGGAACGGAGGCCGTGCGCGCCTGGGCCGGCGGGAGCGCATGGGCGCCCGGGCCGGCGGGGGTCGCGGGGACCGGGCCCAGCTCGGCAAGGGCCCGCGCAAGCACCTCGGCCGCCTCGTCGTCGCGAACGTCGTCGAGGTCCGGCACGAGACCCTCCGGCGTGGCGCGCCACTCCGCGTACTTGGCGGCGTGGGCCAGCGCCCGGGCGGCCTCCTCCGGGAACGTGTACGCCGGCACCCGGAGACCGCCCCCCTCCAGCGCCGCGGGCCCGCCCTCGGGCGACATGAACACCGTCAGGACCGGGATCTGCCGCTCCAGCGAGGCGGTCGCGTCATGGATCGCGGCCGCCACGTCGTCGCTCGACGAGCCGAGGGGCGGCACGAACAGCACGATGATCGCGTGGACGTCCTCGCACGCCGCGAGGATGCGCACCGCCTCGCCGTACGCCGCCGGGGATGCGTCGGCCGTGTCCACCGGGTTGTCGAGCGTCGCCATGGGCGGCAGGCATGCGGCGAGCTGTCGTCGCACGGCCTCGGGGATCGCCGGCACCGCCAGCCCGTCCGCCTCGCACGCGTCGGCTGCCAGGATCCCGGGCCCGCCGCCGTTGGTCAGGATCGCCACGCCCCGGCCGGCCGGGAGGGGCTGGTTGGCGAGCAGCGACGCCACGTCGAAGAACTCCGACAGGGTGTCGGTCCGCACCACGCCGGCCTGGTGGAACAGCGCGTCCACCGTCACGTCCGAGGAGCTGATGCGGGCGCCGGTGTGCGAGAGGCTGGCCCGGGCGCCCGCGGCGGACCGCCCGCTCTTGACCGCGATGATCGGCTTGGTCCGGCCCACGCGCCGCGCGATCCGCGAGAACTTGCGGGGGTTGCCCACGGACTCCAGGTACAGCGCGATGACGCTGCAGGCCGGGTCTCCCTCCCAGTACTGGAGGAAGTCGTTGCCCGACAGGTCCGCCTTGTTGCCGATGGAGATGAACGAGGACAGCCCGAGGCCGAGGTGGTTCGCGTGCTCGATGATCGCGAGGCCCAGCGCTCCGCTCTGCGAGAGGAAGCCCACCCGGCCCTCGGTCGGCAGGGCGGCGGAGAAGGTCGCGTTGAGCCGGACGCCGGGCTCGAGGTTGATCACGCCCATGCAGTTGGGTCCCACCAGGCGCATGCCGGCGCCCCGGCAGGCGGCCACCAGATCGCGCTGGCGCGCCGCGCCCTCGGGCCCGGACTCGGCGAACCCGGCGGACACGACGACGATGCTCCTGACCCCCTTGGCGGCGCAGGCCCGCGCCGCGCCCAGGACGGCATCCGCCGGGAGGGCGATCAGCGCGAGGTCCACGGGCCCCGGAACCGCGTCGAGGGAGCGGTAGGCGGCCACCGACTGGACGACGTCGGCGTTGGCGTTGACCGGGTAGACGGGACCGGCGAAGCCGCTCGCGAGCAGGTTGTGGAACAGCTCGCCGCCCGGCGTGCCGCGCCGCCGCGACGCGCCGACAACCGCCACCGACACCGGGTGCAGGAGCGCGTGCACCGCCGCCGAGGCCGCCGCCTGCTCGCGGCGCTCGAACCGCTGGCGCGCCTCGCCGGTGAGCTCGGTGGGGAACTCCACGCGGATGGCGCCGGGCTCGGAGCGCAGGCGGAGCGGGAAGCCGCTGGCCCGGAAGACCTCGAGCATCTTGGCGTTCTCGACCAGGATCTCGGCGACGAAGGTCGTGACGCCGGCGTCCTGGGCCCGGCGGGCGAGCGCCTCGAGCAGCAGCGTCGCCACGCCCATGCCCTGCCAGTCGTCGGCCACCACGAAGGCGGCCTCGGCGGTCGTCCGGTCAAGGGCCAGACAGGTGCCGTGCCCGATGATCCGGGTGGCGCCGCCGACCTCCGTCTCCGCGACGAGCGAGCAGTCCAGCGGCCCCTCGGCGCCGGCCCACGAGCGCGCCCGGGCCTCGAGATCGCCGCCGACGCTCGCGAAGCGGAGCCGCCGGGACTCCGCGTGGAGCCCCTCGAGGAACGCGAGCAGCGCCGGCACGTCAGCCGCGTCCGCCTCGCGAATGCGGATGGAGGACCCGTCCCGCAGGATCGTGTCGCGCGAGAGGTCCCGGCCCGCCGCGCTCGTGTAGCGCTCCACGATCCTCCTCGCCGGCCGGTGGCGGTCCGCCCGCTCGGCCGTGCTACTGTCGCGACGCGCCGTCGACCGGCGGCCACGGCGATCTTACGCTCCGCCTCCGCGCCACTGAGGCCCGACCGTCGCCCATGCCGACACCCGATCCCGCGCCCCTGGTCGTCTACGGGCCGGGCAGCCACGCCTACGACTTCGGGCCGGGCCACCCGTTCACGCCCCGTCGCTTCGGGCCCGGCATCGACCTGCTGCGCGAGCTGGGCGCCGACGACGCGTCGTTCGTAGCGCCGGCGCCCGTGGCGGACGAGGTGCTGGCCACGGTGCACACCCGCCGGTTCCTCGCCAGCGTGTCGCGCCTGTCGGACTACCCGGAGCTGGCCGACGACGAGTCGGTCACCGACGAGGACACGCCGCCCTTCTACGGGATGCGCGACGCCGGTGCGACCGTCGTGGGCGGGACGCTGCTGGCGATGGACGAGATCCTGGCCGGCCGGCGGCTGCACGCGTTCCATCCCGGCGGCGGTCTGCACCACGCGTTCCCGTCGCGGGCCACGGGGTTCTGCGTGTTCAACGACGTGGCCGTGGCCATTCGCCGCGCCCGCGACCAGGGCCACCGGGTGCTGTACGTGGACGTGGACGTGCACCACGGCGACGGCGTGGAGCAGATCTTCTGGAACGACCCGCTGGTCCAGACGGTGTCGCTGCACGAGTCGGGCCTGACGCTCTTCCCCGGCACCGGCTGGGTGGAGGACCGCGGGGGCCTGGGGGCCGAGGGCTCGGCGGTCAACATCCCGCTCGAGCCGGGCACCTCGGACGCCTCGTGGCTCGCCGTGCTGGAGTCCGTGGTGCCCGCGGTGGCCGCCGCCTTCCGGCCGACGCTGCTCGTCACGCTCAACGGCGCCGACGCCCACGCACTCGACCCGCTGGCGCACCTCGAGCTGACGACGGCGGCGTTCGCGCGCGCGGCGCGCCTGCTCCACGACGTGGCGCATCGCTACGCGGGCGGCCGATGGCTGGCGACTGGCGGCGGCGGGTACGACGTGTACCGAGCGGTGCCGCGCAACTGGGCGCTGGTGTGGCTGGCCCAGGCCCATCTCGACGTGCCGGTGGCGACGCCACCCGCCTGGCGGGACCGCTGGGCCGCCGAGGCGGCGGACCAGCGGTCGGGGCCCCCGCCGGCGCTCATGGCCGACCCGGACGGGACGGCGCGCCGGGAGGCGCCGTCGGTGGCGGCCGCCAACCGCGCGACGGCCGCTGCGGCGCTCGACCACACCCTGCGCGTGCTGGCGAAGCGGCACCGGCGGTAGCAGAACCTGGCGCGCCGGCCCGTGACGTGGCCCCGACCGGCTAGACTCGCCCCGGCGCGCCCCCGTAGCTCAGCGGATAGAGCAGCCGCCTTCTAAGCACGGGCCTGTATCCGACGTGGTTCCGTGCGTGGCGGGGGGTGCCCCGTGGGCTCAGTTAGCCGCTCAGTCTGAGCACGCCAGACGCCCCCGGCGCCCCCGGCGCCCCCGGCCCTCCGCTGGCCGCGGGGCTTCTCGTGCCGTCGCGGGATCGCCGGGGCCGGCCCGTCGGCCGGGGGCTCGCCGATGCTAGCGGGGCCCTATGCCGTCAGGCCACCGACCGCCTCAGGCCGGCGCCTGGGCCATGCTTGCCCGGAACGCGGACTCGCGCCCGAGCCTCACGACGTCCGCGTCCGGCACGGTGACGATGCGCCCGGTGAGCCCCGCCTCCATCTCGGCCTCGAGGATGGCCGCGAGGTCCGCCGGGACCCTGACGACGCCCATCTCGCGGTCGTCAGCGTCGGCCGGCCGGTCCCCCACGCCGAACCACGTGCCGTCGTCGAGCTCGAGGACGGCGGCCTCGTCGATCATGCCGACCGCCGTCCACTCGGGGACGCCGAGGGAGTCCTCCGCGGTCTCGGGGTCCATCACGGCCTCGACGGCCAGGGCCACGCACCCGGAGAAGTCAGGGCCGAGGAGGTCGAACAGAAGGGCCCGCGCCGTGGCCGGCGTCTTCGGCTCCTCCAGCGCCCAGCGCATGACCCGCTCGTGCCCGGCGTCCCTGTCCGCCTCGCCCGACTCGAGCCGTCGCAGCAGCTCGCGAATGGGGTGGTCGATATCGAGGATGTTCGTCGCGGCCATCGGATGGCCCTCCAAAGCAGCGCCCCCGGCCGGTGTTAGGGCACCAGACGGGGGCGGTCGGAAGTCTACTATGCGGGCGGCACCCGGCCGCCGTTGTGGCACGTCCCTAACCGTGCGCGCTCAGGGTACGCCCGGCGGT
>JAKAHL010000155.1 GCA_021815005.1 Chloroflexota bacterium | reverse complement strand
CGCCGCCGGGACGCTGCGCGCCGCTCATGCTGCCTCCTCCTCGGTGACCTGGGACAGCACGATCTCGCGGTAGGTCTCGCAGCTGGCCATGAGCTCCTGGTGGGTGCCGATGCCGGCAACCCGACCCTCGTCGAGGACCACGATCCTGTCCGCGTGCAGGATCGTGCCCACGCGCTGGGCCACGATGAGCACCGTGGCGTCCCCGAGGTCGCGGGCGAGCGCCGCGCGCAGGCGGGCGTCAGTGCGGAAGTCGAGCGCGGAGAAGCTGTCGTCGAAGACGTAGATGTCGGGCTTGTGGACCAGCGCCCGGGCGATCGCGAGCCGCTGGCGCTGCCCGCCGGACACGTTGGTGCCGCCCTGCGAGATGGGGGATTCCAGCTGGTCCTCCATCTCGCTCACGAAGTCCTTGCCCTGGGCGATCTCGAGCGCCTGCCACAGTTCGTCGTCGGAGGCGCTCTGGTCTCCGTACCGCAGGTTGGACGCGATCGTCCCGCCGAACAGGTAGACCTTCTGCGGGATCATGCCGATGCGCCGCCAGAGGTCCTGGCGGTCGAACTGGCGCACGTCCACGCCGTCCACGAGCACGGTGCCAGCCGACGCGTCGTACAGGCGCGGGATCAGGTTGACCAGCGTGGACTTGCCGGAGCCGGTGGAGCCGACGATCGCGGTGGTCTCGCCCGGGCTGGCCTCGAAGCTGATGTTGCGCAGGACCGGGTCCTCTGCCCCGGGGTAGCTGAAGGACACGTCGCGGAACTCGATGCGGCCGCGCCGCTCGGGGGACACCGGCCGCTCCGGGTCCACGATGGCCGGCACCGTGTCGAGGACCTCGTTGATGCGGCTCGAGGACACCTGCGCGCGCGGCACCATGATCAGCATCAGGGTGGCGCCGAGGACGGAGAACAGGACCTGCATGATGTACTGCAGGAACGCGGTCAGGTTGCCGATCTGCATTTCGCCCGAGTTGACCCGGGACGCGCCCAGGTAGATCACCGCCACCTGGCTCAGGTTCATGATCAGGAAGATCACGGGCATCGTCATCGCGAACAGCCGGTTGACCGTCAGCGCCGTGCCCATGAGGTCCGCGTTGGCGACGTCGAAGCGCTCTTCCTCGTGGTGGGTCCGCACGAACGCGCGGATGACGCGCACGCCCGACAGGGTCTCGCGCATCACCAGGTTGATCCGGTCGATCTTGGTCTGCATCGCCCGGAACAGGGGAATGGCCCGGGACATGACGGTGCCCACGACGATCAGCAGGATCGGCGCGATGACCACCAGGATCCCGGTCATCGGCACGTCCTGGCGGAGGGCCATGATGACCCCGCCCACGATCATCACCGGGGCCGACAGCATCATGACCATGATCATCAGGACGACCTGCTGGATCTGCTGGACGTCGTTGGTGTTCCGCGTGATCAGGCTTGCCGCGCCGAAGTGGTTGACCTCGACCTGGCTGAACGTCTCCACCTTCCGGAACAGGGCGTCGCGGATGTCACGACCGAGCCCCATGGCGATCCGGGCGGAGAAGAACACCAGCACGAACGACCCGAGCATCAGCCCGAGGGTCACCAGCAGCATGAAGCCGCCGACGCGGATGATGTAGTTGGTGTCGCCCTTGACGACGCCGTTGTTGATGATGTCCGCCTGGAGGGTGGGCAGGTAGAGGTTGCCGATCGACTGCGCCAGCAGGAGGAGCAGGACCACCAGCACGGGCCACTTGTAGGGGCCGAGGCTGCGTCTCAGGAGCTTGATCAACGGGGTTCCTCCGGGGTGGCGTTGGGGATGGGCGGATCCTGCTGGAAGAGCGTCTCGCGGGCGCGGTGCATGGCTCGCAGGCCCTGGAGGAGCGCGGCGGCGTCGTCCGACGCCAGGGAGTCGACCAGGCGGGCAAGCTTGTCGCGGCGCTCCGCCGCCGCGCCGGCGATCAGGTCCCTGCCCTGCGGCGAGAGCACGACGCGGACGATGCGGCGGTCGCCGTCGTCCCGCTCGCGGGTGACCAGGCCCCGCTGCTCCATGCGGTCCACGATCCCGGTGGCGCTGGCCTGGGACACGTCGAGCAGCTCGGCGAGGCGGTTCATCGGCAGCGGGCCCGCCTCGGTCAGCACCACCAGGACGTTGAGGTGGACCAGGCTCATGCGGCCGCCAGGCCAATGGCGCATGAGGTGCATCTGCCGGGCAGGCGCATAGGCGAACAATTCCTCGAGGATGGCCTCGCGGAGCGCGGCGGGGGAGCGGGGTGCGTCAGGATCGACCATGGGGTCCGAGTTCGACCTTCGTCCGAGATAGATCATCTCGCTGATGAAGATGATCAATATGGCGTGAAGCATATGCCGCCACGGCGCGGCTGTCCACCGGCTCGTCTGGGCCTGTCGTCCGGGGCCACCAGGGCAGGATGGCGCCGAGATGTGCGCGCCGGGCGCGCGCCAGGCGCAGGTTCTGTGCCGCTCGCGACAAGATCGGCGGACCGGCTGAGCCTCGCGGCCTCGCGGACCGGCTGAGCCCAGCGGCCCAGCGGCCCAGCGGGCGTAGCGGGCGTAGCGGGCGTAGCGGGCGTAACGGGCGCGGGAAACCCGCCCGGCCGCGCCTATGTGCGCTTGCGGACCTTCCAGATCTCCTCGACCGGCCACTTGGTGGCCCAGGCGGAGCCTCCGGGCAGGTGGCGGGACACGAGGCCCGGCCGTGCCTGCGGCTCGAGCAGCTCCACGACCTCGAGCCCGGCCGACGTGAACTGCCGAATCCAGCCGCCGTGGCTCGGGTGGAACTCCACCGCCGCCTCGCCCGGCCAGACGGTGCGGCCCATCCCGAACTGCGGGCGCAGCAGGCGGTCGGTCGCAGGCTCCCGCTCGTCGTCGGGCGCGCACAGGTGGTAGAGGACGCTGTTCGTGAGGACGTGGAGGCGGCCGCCGGGGCGCAGGAGGCGGGCCGCCTCGGGGACCCAGACTTCGGGGTCGGCCCAGAGCACCGCGCCGTACTCGCTGATCGCGAAGTCGAACGAGCCATCGGGGTAGGGGACGCGCTCCGCGTCGCCGTGGAGCAGCGTGAAGGCGAGGCCGTGCTCGCGCTGGAGCCGAGCCGCGGTCTCGAGCTGCGCGGCGGAGTTGTCGATGCCCACGACCCGGGCGCCGCGCCGGGCCATCCACGCCGACACGTACCCGGTGCCACAGCCCAGCTCGATCGCGTCCTTGCCGGCCAGGTCGTCGGGGAGCATGCGGATCTCGGGCTCCGGGAACCCGAAGATGCCCCACGTCTCGGCGCCCGGCGCCAGCCGCCACTGGCGCTCGCCGGACTCCACCCACTGCGGAGCGTAGGCGTCCCAGTAGGCTCGGTTGGCCGCGACGTGCTCGGGCAGGCCGCCGGACGGTTGCGTATCGGTCGCCGCGCCCACCGGTCAGCTCGCCCGGTGCTTCGCGGTCGCGGCAGCCAGCACCTCGACGAGCGATGCGCTGGCCGGCCGCAGGTCCACCTGGACGTGGCCAACCCCCAGCTCGCGCCAGGCGTCGAGCGCGCGGGCCACCTGGTCCACGTCGGGCGGCAGCGCGTTGTCGGCCCGGGTCCGGCCGCCGCTCGACGTCGCGGCGTCGATCGTCAGGCCCACCGTGACCTCGATCGTGCCGGGATCGCGGCCCTCCGCCTCGCAGGCGGCAACCAGGTCGCCGCGCCGCTGGTGGAACCGGTCGGACGGCATGCCGAACCAGGCGGTGTTCCAGGCGTCGGCGTGGCGCGCGGCGAGCCGCAGCATCCGCTCGCCCTTGGCAGCGATGAGGATGGGGATCCGGCCCGGCAGCCGGGTGCCCCGCGTCGGCCGCGGCAGCAGGACCGCGTCATCGGCTTGGTGCCAGGCACCGCGGAACGTGACGCGCTCGCCGCGGAGCAGCGGCAGCGCCACCGCGAGGAACTCCTCGAACCGGCCCACACGGTGGTCGAACGGGTAGCCGAAGGCGGCGTACTCGGGTTCGTGCCAGCCCGAGCCGAGTCCCAGGACGAGTCGGCCGTCGGAGATCTCGTCGAGGGTGGCGGCCATCTTGGCGGTGACGCCGGGGGTGCGGAACCCCGTGCCCAGCACGATCGTGCCCAACTCGACGCGGCTGGTGACCGCCGCCACGGCCGTGAGGATCGCCAGCGCGTCGTGGGGCCCGCCCTCCTCGTCGCCCGGCATCCGGAGCAGGAGGTGGTCGTAGGCCCACAGGCTGTCGAGCCCGGCCTGCTCGGCCGTGACGGCGAGGTGGCGGATCGCCGGCCAAAGGGAGCCGCCGGGGCCATCGGCCTCGCACAGGGGCAGGAGCGCACCGATCTTCATAGCGGGCATCGTACCCAGCCGTCGGGTCACCGGTCTCGGCCGAATTGCTGGGCGTCGAGGCGCCCATGGAGGTGCTCCGCGGGTGCGAGCAGGCCGCGCCGGCGCCCGATCCCCGACAATGGGCGCGTGAGCCGAACCGTGCCCGCCGCCCGCCGCCGCCCCGACCCGTGGCTGGTCGCCGGAGTCGCGCTGGCGGTCGTCATGTGGGTGATGGTGATCGCGTGGTCCAACCCCAACGTGAACGCCCCCAACGTGTGGAACGGCCAGCCCGTCACGGCCCAGGACGCGCGCTCCTACCACGGCTTCGACTACGCCAGCCTGTACGCCGGGCGATCCGACTGGAACGCGATCGGCGCGTACCCGTACTCGCCCGCCTTCGCGCAGGTGCTGTACCCGCTCAACCTGCTTCCCTGGCCGCTGTTCGTGGCTGTCTGGACGGCCATCCTGATCGCGGCCGTGTGGTTCCTGACCGGTCCCGAGTACTTCCTGCTGGGCCTGCTGGCGGGCGCCATGGAAATCGCCGGCGGCAACGTGTCGCTGCTGCTGGCGCTTGCCATCGTGGCCGGGTTCCGCCACCCGTGGGCCTGGTCGTTCGCGCTGCTGACCAAGATCACGCCCGGCGTCGGGCTGCTGTGGTTCGCGTTGCGGCGGGAATGGCGCCAGGTGGCGATGGCGCTGGGGGCGACCGCGGGGATCGCGTTGGCCTCGTACCTGCTCATGCCGCAGGCCTGGCACGACTGGGTTGACCTGCTGCGGTCCAACACCGGCAAGGGCGGCACCTGGGCGGCGATCCCGGTCCCGCTGGTGGTTCGCGGTCCCGTCGGCGTGCTGCTGATCGCCTGGGGAGCGCGCCGCGACCAGCGCTGGACGGTGCCCGTGGGCGCGATGCTGGCGCTGCCGGCCCTGTGGTACGGCTCGCTCTCGATGCTGCTGGCGGTGATCCCGCTGACCACCGGCGAGGAGCGGGCGCGGGCCTGGGCGCGCGTCCGCGGGCTCCTCGGCAGGCGGGTGCCGGGCGCGCTGGCGTAGCGGGACTGTGGGCGCTCGGCGGCCGCCCCGGCTTGCCGGGGCCGCGCCGGGCGGCCG
>JAKAHL010000154.1 GCA_021815005.1 Chloroflexota bacterium | reverse complement strand
CCCGGTCGCCCCGGTCACCCGGGAGCGGCGGCTGGCGAACCTCCGGGCGACGCTCGCGCGCCCGGGCGGCGCGCCCGAGGGCCCGGCGCAACCCCCGGCCCGGGTTCCGTTCTCCGGTCGCCGGTCCGGGGACCTCGCCCGGCGCCTCGCCAGGGCACTCGGGGCGGAGGCCGCGGACACGGCCGACGGCTGGCTCGTCCGCCGCGTCGTGACGCCGGTCGAGATCCCGCTCGACCGAGACCGCCTCGCGGTCCTGCCGGCGCACCCGCCCGCGAGCGCCCCGCTCGTGTGCGTGGACACGGAGACGACCGGCCTCGCGACCGCCGCAGGCACCCTGGCCTTCCTCGTGGGCCTGGCGCGCTGGGACGGCGCGTCCTTCCGCCAGACCCAGCTCCTGCTGCCGGACCACGCGGACGAGCCCGCCCTGCTCGCGGAGATCGAGCGCTGGGTCACCCCGGACGCCTGGCTCGTCAGCTACAACGGCCGCGGGTTCGACTGGCCGCTGCTCGAGGCGCGGTTCCGGCTCGCCGGTCGGGCGGCGCCGGCCCACGCCGGGCACCTGGACCTCCTGCCCTTCGTGCGGCGCGTCTTCCGCCACCGCATGGAGGACGCCCGCCTCCGCACCGTCGAGGAGCAGCTCCTGGGCGTGACCCGCACCGGGGATGTGGAGGGATGGGAGATCCCCGCGATCTACCTCGACGTGCTGCGCGGCGGGCCGGTCGAGCCGCTGGCCGGGGTCGTGATCCACAACGAGAAGGATGTGCGCTCGCTCGGGCTGTTGCTGGCGCACGTGGAGCGGCGCTATGCGGAGCGCGAAACCCGGCTGGATGCGCCGCGCGGGGACCTCGCGGGCCTCGCCCGCGCCTATGCCCGAGAGCGGCGCCACGAGGAGGCCCTGGCCTGCCTCGACGACGCGCTGGCCGGCCCGGGTGACACGCGCGACCCGTTCGGCCGCACCCCGGTGTCGCACGCGGATCCGGACGGCGACGACGGCCGACCGGGCGCCGGCTGGTGGGATCCGCGAACCCGCCCGCACTTCGGCGGGCGCACGCCGTCGGGCGGCTGGCGCGGTGAGCTGGCCGCCGGTCGCGGCGGGCCCCTCGGCCCGGAGGCATCCGCTGCCGCGTGGCATGCCGGCACGGCATGGTCGGACGAGCGGATCGCCGCCGAGCGGGCGCGAGTGCTGCGCCGGCTGGGGCGCTGGGAGGAGGCGGCAGCGGCGTGGCAGGCCGCGGCCGGCGCCGGCGGGGCGCTGGGCGCGATCGCCTGGATCGAGGTGGCGAAGCTGCGCGAGCACCGCCTCGCCGACGCAGGGGGCGCGCTCGCCGCCACTCGATCCGCCTGGCGGCTGCTCGAGCGCTCGCGGGCCCTCGGGCGCCCCTACCCGCGCGTGGAGGCAGACCTCGCCCGGCGCGCAGCGCGCCTGACGGCGCGGTTCGCGCGAGCCCGCCCCGACGGCGCTCCTTGATCGGCCTCAGTCCGGGTTGTCGCCACCGCCCATGCGGGCGATCGCGTCCCCGAGGTGCGGCACCCCGAACAGGCCCGGGCCCTCCAGGATCAGCGAGCCGCACGACGCGCCGAGGCGCAGGTCCCCGTCGCGCCCGCCCCAGCCGGCCACAAGGGACGGGACGAGCTGGGCTGCGAACACGCCCGAGAGGAACGAGTCCCCGGCGCCAACGGGGTCGACGTACGTGCGAATCGGGATCGAGTGCCAGTGGCGCGTCGCGGTGATCGCCCCGCCCTCGCCCGCGCGGTAGGCGTTGCCGCCGTGCACGCCGTCGGTCAGGAGCATCTCGGCGCCGGGATGGAGGAGCCGCGTCAGGTCGGCGGCCGTCGTCGTGCCGTCGATGTCGTCCACGCCCACCCCGACGAGGTCCGCGCGCCACACGACGGGCGACGTGAACGGCTGCCGGTGGCGCACCTGGGCGCCCGGCGAGAGCACGCGCAGCAGGCCCTGCCAGCCCAGGGCGACATGGGCGCCGGACGGCGGGATCTCGGCCCACACGTCGGGGATCTCGGCGGCGACCGGGGCGATCATCCAGCCGCGCGCCGCCCGCCACGCCGAGGGCAGGGCCGCCGGGTCCACCGGGTCGGACACCTGCGGCGTCTGCTGGATCCTGCCCGTCGGCGTCTCGGTGTTGATGAAGATGGGCCCCCTCGAGCCGGGCTGGATACGGACGTCCACGCCCGCGTCGCGGATCATCTCGATCTCGGACGAGCCGGCCGCGAGATCGTCGGCCACCACCATCGCGCCCACCCGAAGGCCGAGGCGCGCGAGGGCGAGCGCCGAGTACGAGGCCCCGCCACCCAGGCGCCAGCCGCGCGGGTCGTCATCGACCAGGTCCCGGCAGGCCGACCCCACCACCACGACGTCCGGCGTTCCGCTCATCGGTCCTCCCGGGGGCCCGCGGCGCCCCGCCTATACTGGCCGCCCCGGGCTCGCGCGCCACGACGGCGCTGGCGGCCGTCTCGACCGAGGTTCCAATCATGCACTTCTACGAGCTCCACGAGGGCGACGACGACGTCTTCGCCGATCTCCTCCTCGTCCGCGAGGAGGAGATGGACCCTGAGGAGTTCTTCGACCTCGTGCAGTCCATCCGGCGCCGGGTCGTGGATTCATTCGAGCAGGGCACGCTGATCGAGGCGATCGCGGAGGAACTCGAGGCGCAGCACGGGTTCACCGTGATCACCGACGACCGCCTGACGGCCGCCGTGAACGTGTCCCGGGACGACGACGACAACTTCCTCGCCGACCTCGACGCCCCCGAGGAGGGTACCGACTACGCCACGATCCTGGCGGAGCTCCGGGCCGACGATCCGCGACTGAACTAGGGCGAGGCGCCCCGGGCCGCCGGCGGCCCGGGGCCCGCGAGGCCGGCCCGCGGGCTCCGGGAGCCTCGCGCCCTACTTGCTGAACAGGATCTCGATGACGTCGCCGTCGCGGACGCGGTAGGTCTTGCCCTCGGAGCGCAGCTTGCCGTGCTTCCTGGCCTCGGCCATCGAACCGATCGCGAGCAGATCCTCGTAGGCGATGGTCTCGGCGCGGATGAACCCTCGGGCGAGGTCGGTGTGGATCGCGCCCGCGGCGTCCACGGCGCTCGAGCCGTCCGGGATGGGCCAGGCGCGGACCTCGTCGGGGCCGGCGGTGAGGAACGAGATGAGGCCGACGAGCCGGTAGGACAGGCCGATCACGCGGTCGAGGCTGGACTCGGCGAGGCCCAGCTCCTCCATGAACACCGCGGCCTCGTCGGGCTCGAGCTCGCCCAGCTCCATCTCGATCTTGGCGGACAGGGCGTCCACCATCGAACGGCGGTGCGAGTAGCCGCCGGCGACGCGCGCGATCAGCGCGGCCTCGTCGGCCAGCTGTCCCTCGCCCACGTTGAGCAGCACGAGCACCGGCTTCTGGGTCAGGAACCGGTAGCCCCGGAGGGCCTTCTCCTCGTCCTCCTCGAGCGGATCGTCGCGGATGGGCCTACCGGCCTCGAGGGCGGGCTTGAGGCGGGCGAGGACCGACTCCTCGCGCTCGTTCGCCTCGCGCTCGGCGGGCGTCCCGTGGCGGCCGCTGGCCTTGAGCCGCTCGAGGCGGCGGTCCACCATGGCGAGGTCCGCGAGGATGAACTCCAGGTCGAGCTGCTCGAGGTCCCGAGCCGGGTCCACCGAGCCCGCGGGGTGCGGGTGCGCGGCGTCGTCCCAGGCGCGCACGACGTGGATGAGCGCGTCCGAGTCGCGGAGCCGGGCGAGGTGCTCGGCGGGCAGTTCCTCGGTCCCGACGTGGAACTCCGTCGAGGCAGGCGGCGCCGGCAGGTCCACGTAGGTGACGTCGGCGTGGACGATCTTCTTGGGCTTGAACACCTCGGCGAGGCGGTCCAGCCGCGGGTCGGGAACCTTGACCACGCCGACGTTGAGCTGGAGGCCGCCGTAGCCGCCGGTCTCGGCGTGGCCGCGGGTGAGCGTGTTGAACACGGTGGTCTTGCCGCAGCCGGCAAGCCCGACGATGGCGATCTGCATGCGGTGATGCTACCGGGCATCGTCCGCGTTCCCCGGGCGGCGGGACACGGTGGCGACGATGCCCCCGAGGCATCAAACCCGCCCGAGCGCACGCCCGGCGTTCGGGTTCGATGCCCAGGCGCATCCAGGCCAGTCCCAGATGCCTGCGGGGCATCACGTCCACGGGGATCCGGAGCCTCAGGGCGAGATTGATGCTTCGCGAGCATCGCCCCGTCGCCACGGCGCGGCGCCAGGTTCGGCGGGAACGGTCGCCTCGGGTCGTCCCCCGCTCAGTACCCCGCGTTCGGGTCCACCACGTTGACCAGGTTCCGGCCCTCGGCGTACCGGCGCAGGTTCTCGGCGAACAGCCCCACCGACCGGTCGAGCACGCGCGTGGAGGACCACGCCGTGTGCGGGGTGATGATCAGGTTAGGGACCTCGTACAGCGGCGATGAGGGCGGCAGGGGCTCCTCGAGGAACGTGTCCAGCACCGCGCCGCCGAGGCGGCCGTCGCGCAGGGCGCGGATCAGGGCCCGCTCGTCCACGAGCTCGCCGCGGGCGACGTTGATGACCCACGCGCCGGGCTTCATCCGCCCGATCGCGGCGTCCGAGATCAGCCCTCGCGTCCCATCGGTCAGGGGCGCGGCCAGCACCACGAAATCGGAATCGGCGAGCATGTCCGGCAGCTGGTCGGGGGGCAGGACGCGCTCGAGCATCAGGGTCCCCAGGAACGGCTCGTCGCCCGCCCCGTCCGACGCGTTCGACCCGGCCTCCGGGCGCCGGCGGGTGGCCATGACCCGGCAGCCGAACGCCGTGGCCAGCGCGCCGACCGCCCTCCCGATGGACCCGAGACCCACGATCCCCACCGTCACGTCGCGGAGCTCGCGCGCCTCGAGCGGCTGCCACGTGCGCTCGGCCTGGAGCTCCAGCAGCTGCGGCAGGCGCCGGGCCGCGGACAGGATCATGAGCATCACGTACTCGGCGATGGGCCGGCTGAACACGCCCCGCGCGTTGGTGATGACGAGCCCCCGGGCCCGCGACGCCGGGGTCAGCACCCGCTCCACGCCCGCCGTCGCCGAGTGAACCCACCGCAGCGAGGGCGCCCGGGCCAGGATCCGGTCGAAGGTCTCCGCCGGCAGCCGCCCGCGGAGCATCGCCTCCACGTCGTCGAGCGGGCCGTCAGGGTGGCCGTCGAAGCCGATCGTCACCAGCCGCGCGCCGGGCGCCGCCGCGCGGACCGCCTCCAGGTCGCGCGTCCGGTAGCGCGCCGCCAGGATCGGGGTCAGCGCGATCGCCGCCGGGACGCCGCCGGGACCCGACCCGGGTCCCGGTGCCCGCGATGCCGCCTCGTTCACGCCGTCCCTCCTTCGGCGCCCCAGGGGCGCGTCCGGCGCACCCAAGCCGCAGGGTCGTCCAGCTCCG
>JAKAHL010000153.1 GCA_021815005.1 Chloroflexota bacterium | reverse complement strand
GCCGCGCCTGCGGCACCCGCCGCGCCTGCGGCACCCGCCGAGTAGGACGCCTCGGGCGAGCGCCCGCGCCCGCCCGACCAGCCAGCCCGCGGGGCCGACGCCGACGCACCAAGCCGCGGCCGTTCGGCGTCCGCCACCAGAGCACCACAGGAGCATCACCCCATGGCAATCACGGCCGAGGCCGTCAAGGAGCTTCGCGAGCGCACCGGCGCGGGCATGATGGACTGCAAGCGCGCGCTCGAGGAGACGGGCGGCGACATGGAGAAGGCCGTCGGCATCCTGCGCGAGCGCGGTCTCGCGGCGGCGGCGAAGAAGGCCGGGCGCGACGCTCGCGAGGGCATCGTGTCCAGCTACATCCACACCGGCGGCCGGGTCGGCGTGCTGATCGAGGTCAACTGCGAGACGGACTTCGTCGCCCGCACCGACGAGTTCCAGAAGCTCGTCCGGGACCTCGCCATGCAGGTCGCCGGCCTGGCGCCGCTGTACGTGGACGTGGACCGCATCCCGGCAGCCGAGATCGAGGCCAAGAAGGCGGCCCTGCTCGCCGACGACGCCGTCCAGAGCAAGCCCGAGGCCATTCGCGAGAAGATCGTCGAAGGCCAGCTCGCCAAGTGGTACAAGGAGGTCTGTCTCCTGGAGCAGCCCTTCCGTGACGAGGACCGGACCGTGCGCGAGCTGGTGACCCAGCGGATCGCGACCATCGGCGAGAACATCCGCGTCCGCCGCTTCGTCCGGTTCGCGCTCGGGGAGGAGATGTGACCGAGCCCGGTCGCGTGGTCGGCGGGGACGAGGGGCCGGCGGCGGCCCCCGCCCCCGGCGCGGTCCGCTACGGCCGGATCCTGCTCAAGCTGTCGGGCGAGGCCCTGCTCGGCGAGCGCCAGTATGGCGTTGACCCCGCGTTCTGCGCGTTCATCGCCAAGCAGGTCGCCGAGGTCCGCGCGATGGGCGTCGAGGTGGGGATCGTCGTCGGCGGCGGCAATATCTTCCGCGGCATGGCCGCGGCGGCACGCGGCATGGACCGCGCCACCGGCGACTACATCGGCATGCTGGCGACCGTGATGAACGGCCTCGCCCTCCAGGACGCCATCGAGCGCGCGGGCATCCCGGTGCGGGTGATGTCGGCCATCGCGATGAACGAGATCGCGGAGCCGTACATCCGGCGGCGCGCCGTGCGCCACCTCGAGAAGGGTCGCGTGGTGGTGTTCGTGGCAGGCACCGGCAACCCCTACTTCACCACCGACACCGCGGCCGCCCTGCGCGCTGTGGAGATCGATGCCGCGGTCCTGCTCAAGGCCACCAAGGTGGACGGCGTGTATGACGCGGACCCGATGCAGGTGCCGACGGCCACCCGCTACGAGCGGCTCGGCTACCTTGATGTCCTGCGCGACCAGCTCAAGGTCCTCGACGCAGCCGCGGTCTCGCTCTGCCAGGAGAATCACCTGCCGATCGTCGTGTTCGACCTCAACCAGCCGGAGAACATCACGAGGGTTGCCCGCGGCGAGCCCGTCGGGACGCTCATCGCCGGCGAAACCGGAGGTATGCCCGGATGACCACTGAAACCCTTGCCGCGACCGAGCACAAGATGGTTCGAGCGGTCGAGGCCATGGAGCGCGACTTTGCCGGGCTCCGCACCGGCCGGGCCTCAACGGCGCTCGTCGAGCGCCTGCATGTCGAGTACTACGGAACGCCGACGCCGCTCAACCAGCTGGCCTCGATCAGCGTGCCCGAGGCGCATCAGATCGTCATCCAGCCGTGGGACCGTGGCGTCCTGGGCGCCATCGAGAAGGCGATCATGAAGTCCGACATCGGCCTGATGCCGAACGTGGACGGCACGGTCGTGCGGCTCAACATCCCGGCCCTCACCGAGGAGCGTCGCAAGGACATCGTGAAGAGCGTCCACAAGCGGATGGAAGAGGCCCGTGTGGAGATCCGCAACCTCCGGCGCGATGCCGCGGACGCCCTCAAGAAGGAGGAGCGTGACGGCACGCTCGGCGCGGACGAGTCTCGTCGGCAGCAGGAGCAGCTCCAGCGGCTGACGGACCGCGTGGTCGCTGACGTGGACCGCCTTGGCGGCATCAAGGAGCAGGAGGTCCTCGAGGTCTAGTGGCCCAGGCGCCGCTCGATCGCCCGATCCCGCGCTCGGCCGACGCGCCGCCGCTCGCCCACGAGGCCGTGCGGCCGGCCGAGGGTGCTGACGCGGCCGCCGCCGCCCTCCTTCGGCCCGAGGAGCTGCCGCGCCACATCGCGATCACCATGGACGGCAACCGGCGCTGGGCGCGCGCCCGCGGGCTGACCGATTTCGACGGCCACGCGGCCGGCGTGGAGAGCGTTCGCCGTGCCCTGGAGCACGCGGTCCGGCGCGGGGTGCCGGTGCTGACGCTGTACGCGTTCAGCCGCGAGAACTGGGCCCGCTCCGACGAGGAGGTCAACGGCCTGTTCGACCTGCTCGGCCGCGCGATCGCGAACGAGACCGATGAGCTCATGGCCCAGGGGGTCCGCGTCCAGGTGCTGGGCCGGCTCGAGGAGCTGCCCGGCGACACCCGCGCCTCCATCGACGAGGCCGTCGAGCGGACGGCGTCGGGCGCGCGGCTCCACCTCAACATCGCCTGGAACTACGGTGGACGCACCGAGATCGTGGACGCCGTGCGCCGGATCGTCGCTGCTGGCACCCCGCCGGGTTCGGTGGACGAGCGCACCGTCAGCGATGCCCTCTACACCGCCGGCCAGCCCGACCCCGACCTGCTCATCCGCACCGGTGGCGAGCAGCGCATCAGCAACTTCCTGCTCTGGCAGTGTGCCTACGCCGAGCTGGTGTTCACCGACTGCCTGTGGCCCGACTTCGGGCCTGACCAGTTCGACGCGGCGCTCCTCGAGTTCGCCCGCCGGACCCGGCGCTTCGGGCGCTAGCGGTCGTGCTCAGGACCCGGGCGCTCTCGGCGGTCATCCTCGTGCCGCCCCTGGTGATCGCGCTCGTGATCGGCGTGCCGGCTGTGGCCGCCGTGCTCGTCCTCGTGGCGCTCCTCGGCGGGAGCGAGGTGTTTCGCCTGCTCAGGCAGGCCGGCTACCCGGCGCTGTCGCTGTTCGGGACGGCGCTCGCGGTTGGCCTCGTGCTGGAGGCGGCCCTCTCGCCCGGCGCGGAGAAGGGCCTGCTGCTCGTGGCCGTCGGCTTCGTGCTCGCCGGGGTCGGGGCGTTCGGCCGCCCGGACCCGCGTGACGGCCTCGTCGTGTGGGTCGCGACGGTGTTCGGCGCCGTCTACGTCGGCCTCATCGCGTTCGTCCTGCACCTCGCCAACGCGGCCCCCAGCGTTCCCCCGGGCGCCCCCCTCCACGTCCTGTCGGCGGCGCAGGGCTGGATCCTGCTGCTGGTGCTCGGGGTCTGGAGCTTCGACACCGGGGCGTACCTCGTGGGCCGCCAGATCGGCCGGCACAAGTTCCTCACCCACATCTCGCCCAGCAAGTCGGTGGAGGGCGTGGTCGGCGGCCTGGTCGCGACGACCGTGGTGACCTGCGTGATGCTGCTCGCGCTCGGCCAGAACCCGCTCGGCGGCGTGGCCCTTGGCCCGCTGCTTGGCCTGGCCGCCCAAGCCGGCGACCTCGCCGAGTCGATGCTCAAGCGGGCCGCTGGCGCCAAGGACTCCGGGACGCTGATCCCGGGGCACGGCGGCATCCTCGACCGGATCGACTCGTTCCTGTTCGCCGGACCCGTCGTGGCCCTGTATGTCCTCGCGCTCGTTCGCTGAGGGCCGGCGGCTCGGCGTGGCCCTGCTGGGCTCGACGGGCAGCATCGGCCGCCAGACCGTGGAGGTGCTCGAGGCCCACGAGGACCGGTTCGCCGTGCGGGCGCTGGCCACGGGCCGGCAGGGCGCGGAGCTCGAGCGACAGGCCCGCCGCCTGCGGCCCGCCGCCGTGGCCCTGGCTGACGACGCGGTCGGGCTGGACCTCCCGGCCGGCACCGAGCGGTGGCGCGGCGAGGACGCCCTGGAGCGGATGGTGGTCCGCGACGACGTTGACATCGTGGTGGTGGGCACCGGCGGGGTCGTGTCGCTGCGCCCCGTGCTGGCCGCGCTGCGCGCCGGCAAGGTGGTCGCCACGGCCAACAAGGAGACGCTCGTGGCGGGCGGGCACCTGGTGATGGCCGAGGCGAGGGCCCGCGCCGCGGAGCGCGCCGCCGCCGACGCCCGCGACCCGCTGGCCACGCCCCTCGCCTGGCTGCGGCCGATCGACTCCGAGCACTCCGCGATCTGGCAGTGCCTGGCCGGCGAGTCCCCGGCCGCGGTGGCGCGCCTGGTGCTCACCGCATCCGGCGGTCCGTTCCGGGACTCGAGTGCCGCGGAGATCGCCGCCGCCACGCCCGAGCAGGCGCTCCGGCACCCGAACTGGTCGATGGGCGCCAAGATCACGATCGACTCGGCGACGCTCGCCAACAAGGGCCTCGAGGTCATCGAGGCGCGCTGGCTCTACGATGTCGCCTACGACGCGATCGACGTCGTCGTTCACCCGCAGAGCGTCGTCCACTCGGCCGTCCTGTTCGTGGACGGCTCTCTCAAAGCGCAGCTAGGCACCCCCGACATGCGTCTCCCCATCCAGTACGCGCTCACGCACCCGGAGCGCCTGCCGTCGCCCACCGCCCCGCCGGACCTGGTGGCCGCGGCGCGGCTCGACTTTCGGGCGCCCGACGAGGCCCGTTTCCCGGCCCTGCGGATCGCCCGCGAGGCAGGCCGGGTCGGCTCCCGAGCGTCGGCCGCGCTGATCGCCGCGGACGAGGTGGCCGTGGCCCGATTCCTGGCCGGGACGCTGGACTTCCCCGGCATCCCGCGCCTGCTCGAGGCGGCCGTGCGCAGGTTTGGCGAGGGGCCTGACCAGACGCCCGACGTGGCGGGCCTGGTCGAGCTCGACCGCGCGGTGCGCGAGGCGTTCGCCGCCGGACCGGTGACGGCATGACCGTGGTGCTCGACGCGCTGATCTCGATCGTCCTGTTCGTGGTCGTCCTGGGCGCGCTGGTGCTGTTCCACGAGGCCGGCCACTTCGTGACGGCGCGCCTGTCCGGGGTGCGCGTGCTCGAGTTCGGCTTCGGGTTCCCGCCCCGCGCCAAGGTCCTGCACGAGCGGCCCGTGGATCCCGATGTCCTGGCCCGCTGGGAGGAGCAGCACCGGGCCGCGCTGGCCGAGGCCGCCGACGACCCGGACCGGATGGCGCTCGTGGAGGCGATGCCGCGGCCGGCGGGCATGCAGTACACGCTCAACTGGCTGCCCATCGGCGGTTTCGTCAAGCTCGAGGGCGAGGACGGCGACGCCGCCGACGACCCCCGCTCGTTCGGTCGGGCGCCCCTGTGGAAGAAGCTCCTGATCCTGGTCATGGGCGTGGCGATGAACCTCGTCCTGGCGGTGGCGATCTTCGGCGGCATCGCGCTGGTCGGCGCGCCGGGCATCGG
>JAKAHL010000152.1 GCA_021815005.1 Chloroflexota bacterium | reverse complement strand
GGTCGTCCGCGGCGACCCAGCCCCGCGCGAGCAGGGCGGGCAGGGGCGGGACGCGGCCCGATCCCACGCGGGTGGACTGGACCACGACGACCCCGGCGGCCGCGGCGCGCTCGAGGGCCTCCACCTGCCACGGAGTGGGGTAGCCGTCGCCGGTGGCGGCGCTCACGATGGCCCGCGCCCCGGCGGCGACGGCGGCATCGATCAGGGCGCCGTCGGCACCCTGATGGCTTGCGACCACGTCGACGCGCGGCAGCGCTCGCAGGTCCACCGCGGCGTACGCGCCACGGAGGGTGGTGGCCCGCGCCGGGCGGGCGGTGATGACGACGCGCCCGTCCCCGTCCACGCGGCCCAGCGGCCCGGCCATCGGGCTCCCGAACGCGTCAACACGCAGCGTGTTCGTCTTGGTCACGTCGCGCGCGCCGTGGACGGTGTCGTCCATGACCACCAGCACGCCGAGCCCGCGCGTCCCGGGCGCCGCCGCCACCCGCACGGCCTCCACCAGGTTGAGCGGGCCGTCGCCGGACAGCGCCGACGCCGGCCGCATCGCGCCCGTGAGCACGATCGGAGCGTCCGTCGCGACCGTGAGGTGGAGCAACCAGGCGGTCTCCTCGAGCGTGTTGGTGCCGTGGGTCAGGACCACGCCATCCGCCTGGTCGCGGGCGAGGATCCCCGCGACGACGTCGCGCAGCCCGGCGAGGTGCGCGTCGGTCATCGCGTGGGCGGCGCGGCGCTCGAAGGGGAACTCGGTGACGCGGGCGATCGACGCAAGCTCCGGCGCCACGGACGCGAGCAGCGCGCCGGGCTCCAGCCGCCGGCCCGTCTCGAGGTACGCGGCGAGGTCCAGGCGGTCCGCCCCGAGCGAGTCGATGGTGCCGCCAGTGGTGACGACGGCGACGCGAGGGAGGCTCAAGCGAGGGAGGCTCACGCGAGGTCGCCGCCGGGCGCCGTGTCGTCGGCAGCGGCGAGCACCCGCGGCACGGCCATCGGCACGGCAGGGGCGGACGGCGGCACGGCGGGGGCGGACGGCGGCGCCCCGGCGAGCTCGGGTCCGGCCCCGGTCATCGGCCCCGGCGCCCAGTGCGGCGCGGCGGTGGGCGGCGCGAACCGCGCGACCCGCGCGATCAGCCGGCGGATCCGCAGCCCCTCGAGCGGGCCGAGCGCGTACAGCGGCATCGGCGCCAGCCACACCGACGAGCCGAGCGACACCGCGTCGGCGCCTGCCCAGAAGTACTCGCGGCAGTCGTCGAAGTCGCGGATGCCGCCGTTGGCGATGATCGGCAGGCGGAAGCCGGCGTCGCGCAGCTCGGCCACCACACGCAGGCCGATCGGCTTGATGGCCCGCCCGCTGACGGCGCCGAAGCGGTTCTTGAGGTACGGCTCGCCCGTGTCGGGGTTGAGGCGCAGGCCCTTCACCGTGTTGATGGCGGTGATCGCGGCGCAGCCGTAGGTCGCGGCCATGCGGGCCTGCCAGTGGTAGTCCTCGTCGGGGCTGACCTTGAGGATCACCGGGTGGCGGCTCCTGGGGACCGCCCTGCGGAGGGCATCCTCGAGGATGGTGTTGAACGGGAAGTTGACGTTGTGGCACGAGGCGTTGAGCTCGACGGCCGCGATCTCGCCGGGCTTCGCGCGCTCGTTCACCGTCTCGATGAGCTGCTCCACCTCGTCCGCGCTGAACCCGCCCACGCTCACGATGCGGTTGAGGTTCGCCGTCCGGTCGAAGTACTCGTCGAAGTAGCGCGCCACGCCGATGTTGGACCAGCCGAACGCGTTGAGCCAGCCGGCGTCCACCTTGTGCAGCGCCTTGCCATACAGCCGGAGCATCTCCGGAAACTCGCCGAGGCCCCAGTCCTCCCTGAGCGTGAAGTGCCCGGCGCGCGGCTCCAGCGTCAGCGTCCGCGTGGTGACGGCGCCGAACCGCTCGAGCGGAACCCACTGGGCGATGGGGGAGAGGCCGTACAGGATGAGCCGGCGCTTCGACGCGCCGTAGCCGAGCAGGCTGGCAGACGTGACGAGCCGGTTGCGGAGCCTGATGCCGTTGAGGTCGATGGTCACTGGGGCAGTCTAGCCGGGAGGCGCCCCGCGTCGGCGCGGCCGTCCGCGGCCCGCTCGCGTCGGCGATCAGCCCCCGCCCAGCGGCTCGGCCACCTCGTCGGCGAGGGCGGACATGCCGTCGGGCGCGATTCCGGCCGGCAGCCCGAGGATCACGTGGGTCGCCCCGGCGGCGACGAACCGGCGCGCGGTGGCCAGGGCGGCTTTGCGCTGGGCGGGGGTCGCGCCGCAGGAGAGCTGCGCCGCGAAGGAGAACCCGGACGGGTCCCGGCCCGCCGCCTCGAGCGCGCGCAGGATGGCCGAGCGCGTCTCCGTGAACAGCGCCACGTCCCCGAGGCGGTTGCCGGGCATCGGCCAGCCGGAGGCGTAGCGCGCCAGGAGCGCCAGCCCGCGCGGCTTGCTGGCGCCCACCCACAGCAGGGGCCCGCCGGCCCGGACCGGGGGCGGCTCGTTGGTGGCGTCGCGCAGCGGGTAGAAGGGATCGTCGAGCGTCACGCCCGGGAGGTGCCGCGCCCGGTCGGAGAACAGCGCCTGGAGGACCCGCAGCGTGCTCTCGAAGCGGTCGAACCGCTCGGGCAGGGGCGGCAGCGGGATGCCGAACGCCTCGTGCTCGCCCTCGTGCCAGCCGGCGCCGACGCCGAGGATGAACCGGCCCACGGTGACGTGGTCGAGCAGCGTGGCGGCCTTGGCGAGGACGGCGGGGTGGCGGAAGGTGGCGGAGGCGACCGCGATGCCGACCCACTTGCCGGGCACCCGGCGGGCTAGGGCGGCAGCGAGCGACATGCCCTCGAACGACGATCCGTTGCGCTCGCGCAGGGCGTCCGACAGGTGGTCCGACAGCCAGCACGCGGACACGACCCGCTCCTCGCCCGCCGCCGCCCAGGTCTCGTCGAGACGGGTGAAGTCAAGCTCCACCTCGTCGAGCCCGGACAGGCGGATGCCCACGAGCCCGGGTCGGGCGGGAAGCGCGACGGCGGGGTCAGCCGCGCGGGGCGCGAGCCCTGGCGTCGGGTGCGACGGCATCTCGTCCTCCTGTGGCCCTGCTGCGGGCGGTTCGATTCGGGCGCGTCCCCTGCGGGCCGGTCGTCCCGCGGTCAGTCACGCGCGCGAGCGTCGAGCGCCCGCCGCAGGGCGGCCCCGTTGGTGATCGCGCCGTCGGACGCCGAGGACACCAGGGCAGCGTACTTCGCGAACGCCCCCGTGGTGTACCGCGGGGCGGGCGGCGACCAGCGCGCGCGCCGTGCGGCGAGCACCGCCTCGTCCACCTCGAGGTTGAGCTCCTTGCGCTCGACGTCCACGCTGATGATGTCGCCATCCTCGATCAGCGCGATCGGCCCGCCGACCGCGGCCTCGGGCGCCACGTGGCCGATCATGAGGCCGTGGGTGCCGCCCGAGAACCGGCCGTCGGTGAGGAGCAGGATGTCGCCGCCGAGCCCCTGGCCGACGATGGCGGCCGTCACCGAGAGCATCTCCTGCATGCCCGGCCCGCCGACCGGGCCCTCGTAGCGGATGACCACCACGTCGCCCTTGTTGATCTTGCGGTCGCGGACCGCCGCGTAGCAGGCGTTCTCGCCGTCGAAGACGCGCGCCGGGCCGCGATGGGCCGTGCGCTCGTGGCCGGCGAGCTTGACCACGCAGCCCTCGGGCGCCAGCGAGCCGCGGAGGATCGTCAGCCCGCCGAACGGCTTGATAGGCGTCTCGATCGGCCGCACCACCTGCTGGCCCTCGGTGGCCACCGCGTCCTCGGCGATCCGCGCGATGGTCCGGCCGTCAACGGTGCGCTCGTCGCCGTGGAGGAGGCCCTGCTTGTGCAGCTCCTTCATGACGATCGCGACGCCGCCAGCCCGGTACAGGTCGGCTGCGAGGTAGCGGCCGCCGGGGCGCATGTCCGCGATGAGCGGGGTGCGGTCGGCGACCGCGGAGAACTCGTCGAGCGTCAGCGTCAGGCCGTACTCCGCGGCGATGGCGGGCAGGTGCAGGACCGCGTTCGTCGAGCCGCCGGTGGCCGCCACGGACGCGATGGCGTTCTCGAGCGAGCCGCGGGTCACGATGGACGACGGGCGGATGTCGTGGTGGGCGAGGGTCATCACCAGCTCGCCGCAGCGCCGGGCGGCCTCGTCCTTGGCGGGATCCTCGGCCGGGATGCCGTTGAGGCCGGCCGGCGAGAGGCCCAGGAACTCGAGGACCATGGACATGGTGTTGGCGGTGAACTGCCCGCCGCAGGCGCCGGCGCCCGGGCAGGCGCCGTTCTCCGCCTCGTACAGGTCATCGAGCGTGATCGTCCCGGCGCGATAGGCGCCGATCGCCTCGAACACGGTCACGACGTCGGCGGGCTGGCCCTTGTAGGTGCCCGGCAGGATCGTGCCGTTGTAGAGGATGAGCCCCGGGATGTCGAGCCGCCCGAGCGCCATCGCGCCCGCCGGGATCGTCTTGTCGCAGCCCACCAGGACCACCAGGCCGTCGAACAGGTGGCCGCGGGCGACCAGCTCGATCGAATCCGCGATCAGCTCGCGGCTGATGAGGCTGGCCTTCATGCCCTCGGTGCCCATCGACACCCCATCGCTGATGGCGATCGTGTTGAACTCCATCGGCGTGCCGCCGGCCGCCCGGATGCCCTCCTTGACGAACTCCGCCAGCCGCCGCTGGTTGAGGTTGCAGGGCATCGTCTCGATCCACGTCGTGGCCACGCCGATGATGGGCTGGGCGAGGTCGTCGTCGGAGAACCCGACGGCCTTGAGCATGGCCCGTGCGGCCGCGCGGTCCGGGCCGTCGGTGAGCGCGTGGCTGTGCCGCTTGCCGGGGTCGGCGGGACGGTCGTAGGGGAGCGGGCGATCGGCGCTCATGGTGTCCTCGGTGCGTGGGGTCGGGCCGGCGCTGCTGGGGTCAAGTATGCGCCGCAGCCCGTGGCGCCGGCCGTGCCGGGCGAGCCCGGGCTCGGTGCCTCGCGAGCGGCGGTCCGGGCTCGGTGCGCGGCCCGGCCCCGGTGCGCGGCCCGGCCCTGCCACGACCTCAAGGCGAGCGGTGCGGCCCGCTCGCCTGCCGTCAGATATGCGCCGCCCGGGGGTTAGTCAGGCCGCGGCAGGCGCAAAAGGCGCGTTTCGCTGACAGGCATTCATCCCGCGGGTGGCTGGCGAGGCCACGGCGACGAACACCCGGGTGGCGCATAAATGGCACCTTCAGCCGCCCCCAATCGGCCCCGTCTCTCCCGGCGTCGCCCGGGGTCCCGGTCGCCGCCCGGGGTCCCGGTCGCCGCCCGGGTTCCCGGTCGCCGCCCGGCGCTCAGCGCGTCCGCCGACTCGGCCGCCGCCAGTCGCGCCGGTCAGTGGATGCAGGGCCCCAGGTCCACGGCCTTCACCCGACCGATCGCCGGCTCCACGGCGGCGGCCACGG
>JAKAHL010000151.1 GCA_021815005.1 Chloroflexota bacterium | reverse complement strand
GCCGAACGGGCAAACTGATGCGTGAATGCGTCCACGAACGTCCCGATTGCGCACGGTCATGACGCGTTCCGCCCGCTCGGCGGGCATCTGCGCCCGGTTGCCCGCTCGGCGGGCATCTGCGCCGGGTTGCCCGCTCAGCGGGCATCTGCTCCGCGTTCCGCCCGCTCGGCGGGCAGTCAGAGGGCCGCGAGCCGAGGACGAAGGCGGCGCAGCCCGGGAACGAGGTCCGTCACCCACGACCGAGGGCGACCGGCCCGCCCAGAACGAGCGCGATGACCCGTCGATCAACCGCCGGTCGGCGAGCCGCAGGCGCGGCACGCCATCAGCCCCGCTTCGCGTCCCGCGACTCCGGGGGCACCGGGGGGACCAGCCCGCCGCCGCCGCGCACCAGCCGGCCGCGCCGCGAGATGGCGTGCGTCGCCAGCGCGGCCACGCCCATCGCGATGAGCGCACGCTCGCTGCGGGGCAGGGGCCGGACGGCGGCCAGGAACTGCTCGGCGCGGGCGCGGTCCACCATCCGCAGGACCGCCTGGCCCCGGGCCGTGAGCCAGACCGTCCGGAGCCGGCCGTCGTCGTCCTCACGCCGCCGCTCCACCAGCCGCCGCCGCTCCAGCCCGCCAACGAGCCGCGACGTGGCGGAGGGAGACCGACCGATCGCCTCGGCGAGGTCCGCGATCGTGGTGGTGGCCCCCTCGGCCAGGACGTAGAGCGCGGCGAGCTGCGTGAAGCCCAGGTTCAGCTCGCCCAGCTGGGATGAGAACCCCACCACCAGCTCGCGCCACAGGGCCCGGCCCATCGCCACGCGCTCGGTGACCTGGCGGACGTTGGTGATCCGCGTGCCGGCCGCCATGACCGGCGCCGAGAGGTCTGCCTCAAAGGTCCGCGCGATGACCTCCTTGGACGCCTTCGGCCGCCGCACGCGGCTGAGCGCCTCCGGCAGGGCGGGGCCGGCCGCCGGGTCCGAGCGACGCGGGCGCCGCGAGAGGGGGAGGCTCGGGACGCGCGCGGTGATCTCCGCGCGGGTGGGCAGGTGCGGCGCCCTCGCCTGCAGGTCCGCGACGCGCGAGGACAGGTCCGGCACGCGGGCGGACAGGTCGGCCATCGCGTTCGACAGGTCCGGCACGCGGGCGGACAGGTCGGCGACGCGGGTGCCGAGATCGGCCACCGCGTTGGACAGGTCGGGCACCTTGGCGGACAGGCCGCTCCTGCCGGGACGTCTCGAAGGCTCGGGAATCTGGCTCACCGCGGCATCCTCACGCACGCAGCGTAGGCCCGAACGCAGATGCATGCAACCCTGCATGGAGATGGGCGTACCCCGCTGGCAACGCGCATACCCTATGGCCGATGAGCCACCTTGCCTTTGTCTTCCCCGGCCAGGGCAGCCAGTACGTCGGCATGGCCAAGGCCCTCGCCGAGACGTCGCCCGCAGCTGCCGCCGTCTTCCGCACCGCCGACGAGGCCCTCGGCGAGCCCATCAGCCGGCTCGCCTGGGAGGGTCCCGAGGAGGAGCTCAACCGCACCGAGAACAGCCAGCCCGCGCTGCTCGCCGCCTCGGTCGCCTACCTCGCGGCCGTCCGCGACCGATGGGCCGAGCTGGAGGTGGACGTCCCCGACCCGCAGTTCGCCGCCGGCCACTCGATGGGCCAGTACACGGCGCTGGTGGCCGCTGGCGCCCTCGACCTGGCCGATGCCGTCCGGCTGGTCCGCAGTCGCGGGCAGCTCATGCAGGCGTCCGGGGCAGGTCGCGAGGGCCGGATGGCCGCGGTGATCGGCCTCGACGACGCCAGGCTCCCGGAACTCGTGGCGGAGGCTGGGGCCCGCGGCGCGTTCGGCATCGCCAACCGCAACTCGCCGGGCCAGGTCGTGGTCTCCGGCGAGCGCGCCGCGGTCGAGGCCTCGCTCGCGATCGCCAAGCGCCTCGGCGCCCGCCGCGCCATCGAGCTGCCCGTCAGCGTTGCCGCCCACTCGCCGCTGATGGCCGAGGCAGCGGTCGGCATGGCGGGGGTCCTCGCCGGCATCACGTTCCGCGACCCGCACCCGCCGCTCCTCGCGAATGCGGACGCCACGCCCATCACCACCGCCGACGCCTGCCGCGCCGAGCTCGTCAGCCACCTGACCACGGGCGTGGACTGGGTGGCCGCCGTCCGCGCGATGCGGGCGCAAGGCGTCACCACCTTCATCGAGGTCGGCCCCGGCCAGGTGCTGACCGGCCTCATCAGGCGGATCGTGGACGACGCGGTCGTGCTCGCGCTCGACGACAAGGCCGCCGCGGACCGCCTGGCCATCCCGTTCGCCGACGCCGCCGCCGTGGACGACGACCCCGCCTAGCCATCGCGCCCGAGCCCAAGTCCCGACCACACCGCCTGACCCCAATCGCGACCCCAGCCCAAGAGGATCCCGTGCGCCATCCCGATTACAACCGCCGAGTCGTCGTCACCGGACTCGGCGTCATCAGCCCGGTCGGCAACGACAAGCAGACCGCGTGGCAGAACCTGCTCGACGGCGTGTCCGGGCTGGGCCTCCTGACCCGTTTCGACTCCTCGCGCTACCAGCACCGGGTGGCGGGCGAGGTCCACGACTTCGACCCCAAGCAGTGGATGGACGCCAAGGCGGTCCGCCGCTCCGAGGCTGCCATGTGGTACGGGGTCGCCGCGTCCAAGCAGGCCATCGCGGACGCCGGCCTCGAGATCACCGACGCCAACCGCGAGGAGATCGGCGTCGTCTACGGCACCGGCGCGGGCGGCCAGCAGCTGATGATCGACAACTGGCACACGCTCGACCGCAAGGGCCCGGACCGCGTGGCGCCCACGTTCATCGCCAACGGCCTCGTGGACTCGACCTCGGGCATGATCTCCATCGAGACCGGCGCCATCGGCCACAACATCTGCGTGGTCGCGGCCTGCTCCACGGGCACCAACTCGATCGGCGAGGCCTCCGAGCTGATCCGACGTGGCGACGTCCACACCGTCATCGCCGGCTCGTCGGAGATGCCGCTGCTGGAGGTGGCGCACGCCGGCTTCGGCAACATGCGCGGCCTTGGCGCGCCCCGCGAGGGCCGCCCCATGGCGGACACGTCCCGCCCGTTCGACCGCACGCGCGACGGCTTCGTCCTGGGCGAGGGGGCCGGGGCCCTGATCCTGGAGGATCTCGAGATCGCCCGGGACCGCGGCGCGCGGATCTACGCGGAGGTGGTGGGTTACGGCGCCTCGGCCGACGGCTGGGACATGATCCAGCCAATCGAGGGCGGCGTGGGCTCGGCGCGGGCGATGAAGGCCGCGCTCCAGCGACGCGGCGTCCCGGCCGAGGAGGTGGACCTCGTCAACCCGCACGGCACCTCCACGCCGGTGGGCGACGCGCGCGAGGCGCAGGCGATCTGGGCCGTGTTCGGCGATCGGTCGGCGGCGGCCAGGAAGTCCATCGCCGTCACCGCCACCAAGTCCATGACCGGCCACATGATGGGCGCGGCCGGATCGTTCGAGGCCTTCGCCACGGTGATGGCGCTCGCGGAACAGGTGGCGCCGCCGACGGTCAACTACGAGGAGTTCGACCCGGAGTGCGACCTGTGGGTGCCCACCGAGGCCACCCGGATGCCGATCCGCTACGCGCTGTCGAACAACATCGGCCTGGGCGGCCACAACGGCGCGCTCATCTTCAAGCGCTGGGACGGGCGCTGACGGGGAGCGGGCGCACTGACGGGCTACAATCCCGGCACAGCCCTTCCGCCCAATCACTCTAGGGTGAGTTGACCGTGCCCCCCTCTGCCGACCTCTCGCGCCGCGCCGTCGTGACCGGCCTCGGTGCCGTCATGCCCATCGGCAACGACTTCGAGACCTACTGGCGCAACCTCCAGAACGGGGTGACCGGCACGCGCCGGATCCGCTCGTTCGACACGACCGGCTTCGAGGTCCAGATCGCGGCCGAGGTGCTGGATTTCGAGCCCGCCAAGGCGATGGACCCCAAGATGGCCCGGCGCATGAGCCGGTACATCCACCTCGCCATGGCGGCCGGCAAGCAGGCCGTGGCGTCGTCCGGCATCGACTTCGCCGCCCTGAGCCAGGAGCAGCGCGACCGCGTCGGCGTGGTGCTCAACACCGGCGGCGGCGGCATCGAGGCCATCATCGACGGCACCCACGTCGCCGACACCAAGGGCCCGAGGTTCGTGTCGGCGTTCGCGGTGCCCGCGATGTCGGGCTCGATGGCCGGCTGCCTGGTCTCGATGGAGTACGGGCTGACGGGGCCGGTGGTGGCACAGGTGGCGGCCTGCGCCTCGTCGGTCATCGCCTTCCACGATGCGCTGCGCCTCATCCAGACGGGCGAGTGCGACGTCGTCTTGACGGGCGGCTCGGAGGCGCCGGTGGTCCCGATGGGGGTCGCGGCGCTGTCGAACATGACCGCGCTGTCCAAGCGCAACGACTCGCCGGAGACCGCCTCGCGGCCGTTCGACGCGACGCGCGACGGCTTCGTGCTCGGCGAGGGCGCGGGCATGATGGTCGTGGAGTCCGCGGAGCACGCCCTGGCGCGCGGCGCGACGCCGCTCGCGGAGATCCTCGGCGGGGCGCTCACCTCCGACGCGTTCCACATCTCCGCCCCGGACCCCTCCGGGCGCGGGCAGGCGCGGGCCATGACCAACGCGCTGCGCAACGCCGGCGTGGCCCCCGACGAGATCGACTGGATCGTGGCCCACGGCACGTCCACCTCGCTCAACGACTCCACCGAGACGAAGGCGATCAAGGTTGCGTACGGGTCGGCAGCGGCGACGCGCCAGATCTCGTCCCCGAAGTCGATGGTCGGGCACCTCGTCGGAGCCGCCGGGATCGCCTCGGCGCTGGCGGCCGTGGGCGGGATCCGCGACGGGGTCATCTCCCCGACGGCGAACCTGCACACGCCGGATCCGGAGTGCGACCTGGACTACGTGCCGCTGGTGGCGCGCCGCGCCAAGGTGGACACGGTGGCGGTCAACGGTTTCGGCTTCGGCGGCCAGAACGCCGTCACGATCTTCCGGCGCTTCGAGGTCTAGCGCCCCGCCCGGTCAGCCGCGCAGCGGCCGCCCCTCGACGGCCCTCCACCGCTGAGGGACCGCGCGGCCGCAAGAGCTCGCAGTCGACGAAGACGCCGGCCGCGATGGCGAACGCCAGGGTCGGCAGCAGCCCCGCCACCGGCGCCAGCAGGCCCTTCGGCTGGCCGCAAGGGAGGCCATGCGGCCCGCGCGAGTAAGGCCATTCGGCCCCTGCTACGGTGCCATTGGTCCACAGAGCATCTCAGGGACGGGTCAGCCCTTGATGCGAGGGGGACGTGAGCGGTGGTGGCCGCCCGGCGGTCGAGGAGGGCCCCGCCGGTTCGTGAGCCGGAGCGAGGGAAGGAGGAGCTTGGTTGGACGCACCCGCGCAGTACGTGTCGTGGAACTTCGTCCTGATCTCGATCCCGAACATCCTGATGATCGCCGGGATGATCGTGGTCTTCGTGCTGGCGCTCCT
>JAKAHL010000150.1 GCA_021815005.1 Chloroflexota bacterium | reverse complement strand
CGTCACACCGAGAGGAACCGCGCGCGATGACCCTCAAGAGCCACGACCTCGCCCACATCAGGAGTGTCGTCCTCGCCGGCCATGCCGGCGGGGGCAAGACGACGCTGGCGGAGCAGGTGCTGTTCCGGGCGGGTGCGATCCCGCGCCTGGGCAGGGTTGAGGACGGCTCGGCGCACCTCGACTACGAGCCCGAGGAGCAGAAGCAGCACCGGTCGCTGTCGCTCGCGGTCGGGACGTTCGAGCACGGCGAGCACGAGATCACGGTGGTGGACACCCCCGGGTACCCGGACTTCGTGGCCGAGATGGTCGAGGGGTTCCACGCCGCGGATGCGGCGCTGTACGTGATGGACGCGTCCGGGAACGTCGAGGCCGGGCTCGAGAATGCCGTCAAGCTCGGCCGCTCAACCAAGACGGCCGCCTGCTTCGTGATCAACAAGTGCGATCGCGAGAACGCGAACCCCCTCGGTGCCCTGGACGCGCTGCGCGCCGCGTTCGGCAGCAAGGTTGCGCCGCTGCACCTCGCGATCGGCGCGGCGGACACGTTCTCCGGCTACGTGGACCTCGTCCACCGCAAGGCGTACCGGCTTGACGGCGGCAAGGAGGTCGAGATCCCGGTCCCGGCGGACCTGGCGGACGAGGTGACGCTGCGCCGCGACCAGCTGCTCGAGGCGGCGGCCGAGGCGGACGACGCCGTGTTCGAGAAGTACCTGGGCGAGGAGGAGATCTCCGACGCCGAGCTTGATGCCTGCCTCCACAAGGGGGTCCGCGAGGCCATCCTCGCCCCCGTGCTCGTCGCCTCGGCGACCAAGGGCATCGGCCTCAGCGCGCTGCTGGACGCGATCGTGCGCTACCTGCCCTCCCCCGAGGAGGAGGGGCCGTTCGCCGCCACCGACAAGGCGGGCAAGGACGTCGAGGTCGGCGCCACCAGCGGCCAGCTGCTCGTCCGCGTGTTCAAGACGGCCGCGGACCCGTTCGTCGGCCGCCTGACCTACCTGCGGGTCCTGTCGGGCACGCTCAAGAGCCAGAGCCCGGTCTTCAACGCCACCAGGGGCGAGGACGAGCGGATCGGCCAGCTGCTCTACCTGCACGGCAAGGAGCAGGAGCCCGCGCCGGAGCTGCGGGCGGGCGAGATCGGCGCGATCGCCAAGCTGAGCGTCACCGAGACGGGCGACACGCTCTCCACGCGAGAGGCCGGCCTCCGGCTGGCCGACATCGCCTTCCCGGATCCGACGCTCCAGGTGGCCATCGACCCGGTGTCCAAGGGAGACCTCGACAAGATGGGCCCCGCGCTCCAGCGGATGCTCGAGGAGGAGCCCTGCGCCCGGGTGGAGCGCTCGGCCACCGGCGAGCAGATCCTGCGCGCGATCGGCGAGGCGCACGTCGCGGTCATCTGCGATCGGCTCAAGCGGAAGTTCGGCGCTGCGATCGCCACCCGGGTCCCGACGGTGGCCTACCGCGAGACGATCCGGGGCAAGGCCCAGGTCCACGGCCGCTACAAGAAGCAGACCGGCGGGCACGGCATGTTCGGCGACGTCTGGATCGAGCTCGAGCCCAACCCTGCCGCCGGCGTGGAGTTCGCCGAGCGCGTCGTGGGCGGATCGGTCCCCAAGAACTTCTTCCCCGGCATCGAGAAGGGCATCCGCGAGACCGCCGCCGAGGGCGTCCTCGCCGGCTTCCCGCTGGACGACTTCAAGGCGACGCTCTACGACGGGTCGTTCCACCCGGTGGACTCCAACGAGCTCTCGTTCAAGCTCGCGGCGTCGATGGCGCTCAAGGAAGGCGTCATGCAGGCCAAGCCCGTCCTCCTCGAGCCGATCATGTCGGTCGCGATCCGCGTTCCCGAGCAGTACATGGGCGAGGTCAACCGCGACCTCAACGGGCGCCGCGGCCGGGTCCTTGGGATGGACTCGGGCGACGGCGCGCAGGTCATCAACGCGCACGTGCCGCAGGCCGAGCTGTTCAGCTACGCCACCGAGCTGCGCTCGCTGACCGGCGGCCGCGGGACCTTCTCCGCGGTGCTCGACCACTACGAGGACGTGCCCTCGATGCTTGCCGAGAAGATCGTCGAGGCGCACAAGAAGGAGCACAAGGAGGAGGGCCACTGAGGCCCAGCCCTCCACTGGAACGCGGGCGCCGGTTCGGCGCCCGCGTTGTGATTCAGGACCCCGGCTCGGGGCGCGACCGGGGCGAGCCCGCGCGAGAGCGCCCGGGGTCCTCGACCGCGGCCACCACCTCGCGAAGCGCCAGGCGACCCTCGTACAGCGCCCGGCCGATGATGGCCCCGCCGCACCCGGCCGCCTGGACCGCCAGCACGTCGCCCAGCGACGCGACGCCCCCCGAGGCGATGATGCGCCCGGCCCCGTGGCGGGTGAGCGACCGGAGCAGCGCCAGGTCCGGGCCGCCCATCAGGCCGTCGCGATCGATCGCGGTCACCTCGAAAGTGTCGATCCCGGCGGCCGCCAGGCGCTCGAGGGCGTCGGCGGCGGGGATGCCGGCGGCGCCGGGACGCCAGCCTTCGCCCAGCGCCATGCCGTCGCGGACGTCGAGCGCCCCGACGATCCGGGCGGGCCCATAGCGGGCGACCAGGCCCAGTGCGAACGCCGGGTCGCGCAGCGCGGCCGTCCCGACGGCAGCTCGGCTGGCGCCGGTGCCGAGAGCGCCGGCCACGGCATCCGCGCTCCGCAGGCCGCCGCTGACCTCCACGCGCACCCGGCCGTGGACCTCGGCCACGATCTCGGCAACGAGCTCCAGCTGCCGGGGCTCGCCCGCCCGCGCCCCGTCGAGGTCCACCACGTGGAGCCAGGTCGCGCCGGCGTCGGCGAACAAACGGGCGACGCCCACCGGGTCGTCGTCGTACACCGTCTCACGCGCGAAGTCACCCTGGACCAGGCGCACGACGCGCCCGCCCTCGAGGTCGATGGCCGGCAGGATCTCGAACTCCGGCACGGATTCTCCTAGTGGCGTCTTACTACGCTACTACGCTATCATGCTACCAAGACGGCCAGAACCACCCGGCCCATGGCATCCTCGAGGAGGATCGCACCCGTGGCAAGCGAATGGCGGACCTCCGACCTCGACGCCCTGCTCGACGTCATCCTGCGGCTCGACGACCGCGACGATGCGCTCCGGTTCCTGCGCGACCTGTGCACCGTGGGCGAGCTCCACGACCTGGCCCAGCGCTGGGCCGTCGTGCGGATGCTCGACGCCGGGCTCCACTATGCCGACATCTCGCGGCGGAGCGGGGCCAGCACGGCCACGATCACCCGGATCGCCTCGTGGCTCAACCACGGCGAGGGAGGCTACCGTGCCCAGCTGGAGCGCCTCAAGGCCGAGACCGGCACCGCCTACCCGCTGGCGGCCGAGCGATGAGAGACCGCCTCCGACTCGCGGTCCCCAACAAGGGCCGCCTCGTCGAGCCCACGCTCCAGCTGCTCCACGCCTCGGGCCTCGTGTTCGAGGAGCATGACCGCAGCCTCGTCGCCCGGGTCGCCAACCAGCCGCTCGACATCCTGTTCGTGCGCACGGCCGACGTCGTGGAGTTCGTCGCGGACGGGGTGGCCGACGCGGGCATCACCGGAGCCGACATCCTGGCCGAGGCCGGGCGAGACCTGCCGGTCATCGCGCGCCTGGGCTACGGGCGCTGCCGGCTCGCGGCCGCCGTGCCCACGGACGGCCCGGCGCGGGCCGTCGAGGACCTTGCCGGCAAGCGCGTGGCCACGTCGCACCCCGGCATCGCCCGCCGCTTCTTCGCAGAGCGCGCCATCCCGGTCGAGGTGATCCCGCTCTCCGGCGCCGTGGAGGTGGCCCCGCGGCTGGGCGTCGCCGACGCGATCGTGGACCTTGTGTCCACCGGCTCGACGCTCCAGATGAACGGCCTCCGCGCGGTCGGCGACGTGCTGGCGTCGGAGGCGATCCTGGTCGCCGGCCCGGCCGCGCTGGCGGAGCGTCCGGACGAGCTTGACGGCATCGTCCTGATGCTCGGCTCGGTCATCGCAGCCCGAGACCGCAAGTACCTGATGATGAACGCGCCGGCCGCGCGGCTCGAGGATCTCGAGAGCCTCCTGCCCGGCCTCGAGTCGCCGTCGGTGATCCCGCTGGCCCACGAGGGCATGATCGCCATCCACGCCGTGGTCGGCGCCGACGAGCTGTGGGGCCTCCTCCCCCGCCTCAAGGCGGCCGGCGCGTCGGGCATCCTGGTCCTCCCGATCGAGAAGATCCTGCCGTGAGTTCCTCGCCGTTTGCCGTCAACTCTCCCGCCGAACCGGCCTCCTACAGTTGGGAGGCCACCGACGAGGGCGTTGCCGCCCGCTTCGGGATCCCTGTCGCGCAGGTCGTCCGGTTCGACCTCAACACCTCCCCTGCCCCGCCCGACCTGCTGGCTGAGATGCTGGCTGTCGGCCGCTTCGAGACGAGCCTGTCCGAGTACCCGCCCGGCGACTACCGGCACCTGGTCGAGGCCGCCGCGGCACGCTACGGCGTGGGCGCCGACGAGGTGGTCCCGGGCTGCGGCGCGGACGAAGTGCTGGACATGTGCGTCAAGGCCTTCCTGCCGGCGGGAGGGCACTCGGTCATCCCCACCCCCACGTACGCCATGTACCGCGTCCACACCGAGCAGCGCGGCGGGCTCGTCGTCCCGGTGCCGCGCCTGGGGCCGGACCGCGGGTTCGCGCTGGACCTGCCCGCCATGCGCGAGGCGGCCCGCGATGCCAGCGTGGTCTGGCTGTGCAACCCGAACAACCCGACCGGCGCCGAGGAGCCCGACGGCGCGATCGAGCGGCTGGTGGGCGAGATCGCGGCCGACGCGGCCGAGGCCGGGCGCCGCCCGCCGGCGGTGGTGGTGGACGAGGCGTACGCGGAGTTCACCGGCCGGTCCGTCATCCCGCTCCGGACGAGATTCCCGAACCTGGTCGTGGTGCGGACCGCGTCCAAGGCCTACGCGCTCGCCGGGCTTCGGGTCGGGTTCGCCGTGGCCGCCCCCGACACCCTGCGCCGCATCGCCCTCTACCGGCCGCCGGGCTCCGTCGGCACCATCTCGGAGTCGGTGGTGACGCGCGCCCTGCGCGAGCCCGCGGCGATGGAGGCGAACGTGGCCCGGGTGGCGATCGAGCGGCCCCGGCTGGCCCAGGCGCTGGCCGCCGTCGGCTGGGCGCCCTACCCGTCGGTCGCGCCCTTTCTCCTGGTGGACCTCGGCTCCCGGGCGCGGGCGTCGTTCGCCGCGGAGGCGCTGATGCGCCGCGGGCTGGTGCCCCGGACGTTCGGCCCCGGCCACCCGGCGGCGCCGTGCCTGCGGCTGACCGTCCGCGCCCCCCACGAGAACGACCGGCTGATCGCCGCGGTCCGCGAGATCGCCCCGGAGATGCCCGCATGACCACGCCCCTCGGCGCCATCGACGTCCTCGACCGCGGCCCGCGCCGGGTTCGCGTCCGCCGGGCAACGCGCGAGACGCAGGTCGAGATCGAGCTCGCGCTCGACGGGTCCGGCCTGGTGGCGGTGGCCACCGGCA
>JAKAHL010000149.1 GCA_021815005.1 Chloroflexota bacterium | reverse complement strand
GACGTTCGGCACGCCCGAACCCGCGCTCGTGCTCTACGTCATGGCGGCGCTGGCGCGTCGCCTCGGCGTGCCGTTCCGATCGGGCGGGGCCCTCACGGCGTCCAAGATCGAGGACGCCCAGGCGGCCTACGAGTCCGCCGCGACGATGCAGCCGACCGTCCTCGCGGGAACCAACTTCGTGCTTCACGCCGCGGGCTGGCTGGAGGGTGGCCTCACGATCGGGTACGAGAAGTTCGTCATGGACGCCGACCAGTGCGGGATGATGGGCGTGTTCGTGAACGGCGTGGACATGTCCCCCAACGGCCAGGCCATCGACGCGCTGCTCGCCCACGAGCCCGGCCAGCACTTCCTCGGCACGCCCCACACGCTGGCGAACTTCGAGACGGCGTTCTACCGCTCGGAGCTCGCCGACAACAACAGCTACGAGCAGTGGCTGGAGGAGGGCCAGCTCGACGCCCGGGCGCGTGCCAACAAGGTGTGGAAGCGGATGCTCGCCGAGTACGAGGCCCCGGCCATCGACCCGGCGACCGACGAGGCGCTGCTCGACTTCATGGCCCGCCGCAAGGCATCCATGCCCGACGCCGCGGAGTGACCGTGTCGCTCGGTCCGCGCCGCGTCGTCGGCCCACGCCGGGGAGACCCGACGTGACGACGGCGCGCGCGGCCGACGCGCCGCCCCTGATCCAGTCCGTCAACCGCGCGATCGACGTGCTGGACTACCTCGCGGAGCGCGATGACGGGTCCGTGACCGACCTCGCGGTCGCGCTCGGCGTGCACAAGTCCACGGCGTTCCGGCTGCTGGCCGCCCTGGAGGCGCGGGGGCTGGTGGAGCAGGTGACCGAGCGCGGGCGATATCGCCTGGGGTTCGGCCTGGTCCGGCTGGCGGGTGCGGCCGCGTCGCGGCTCGACCTCATCGAGCAGGCGCGCCCCGTCATGCGCCGCCTCGCGACCGAGGTCGGCGAAACCGTCAACCTCGCCCGCCTCGAGGGTGACGCCGTGGTCAACGTGGACCAGGTGCTCGGCGGGGCGACGGTCGCCACCCACAACTGGGTCGGCCAGCGCACGCCACTCCACGCGACGTCGAACGGCAAGGTGCTGCTGGCCGCCCTGGATCCCGAGCAGCGCGCTGAGCTGCTCCGACGGCCGCTCGAGGCGCTGACGCCCGCCACGGTCACCGACCCGGCAGTGCTGGGGGCCGAGCTGGCGCGCGCGGCCGCAGCAGGCTGGGCTGCCACCCGCGAGGAGCTCGAGGTGGGCCTCAACGCGATCGCCGCGCCCGTCCGGGCGCGGGACGGAACGGTGATCGCCGCGGTCTCGCTGTCCGGTCCCTCCTACCGCCTGAGTCCCGACCGCTTCGAGGTCGTCGCCGCCGCCGTGGTTGCCGCGGGCGACGAGATCAGCCGCCGGCTCGGGTGGCGCGGCTGACGCGGGCTCGACGGGACTCTGCGGGGGTGCTCGACAAATGCCCCGCGGGAGCCGCCCGGCGAGTCCCCGACGCGGCCCCGCCGCGAGCTGGCGCCCGGCGAGACCCTGGCGTGGCCCAGCCGGGTGCTGGCGCCCGGCGCCTCACGGGTGTCGGCCCGCCCTCCCGCCCCGGCCGGGAACCTCGTGCCCCGCTGCCGCCCGGTGTGGCGTGCGGTCCCGGCCGTTCCGGCGTGGCGTGCGGTCCTGGCCGTTCCGGCGGGCTACGAACTCGACAGGATCCGCCGCGATCGGCCACGGCGTGCCGCAGCCCGTGGCCCGCCGTGGGTCGTCCCCGGCCCGGCGGGCCCGATTGTGTTCGCGTCGGCGACCGCAACGACGAGCCAGGGCCCCGTCCGGCGCCGGCAGGAGGCCACGCCGAGGACGACGCGCCCGAGCACGTCGAGTTCGTCGCCTGGCGGAACCGTGCGGCGCGGCAGCCGGGCGCGGCCGGACCGGGGACCCGCCCGATGCCCCGGGGCGGATGGAGCGCGCGCGGCACCCGGGCGGTCGCGTCCGGACCTGGGCCCCGCCGCCTGCTCCGGCGCTTCGCCGCGACGCCGGCCGGCCAGCCGTGACGCCATTCTTGACCCGCCGTGCACAATCGCACCCACGCGCCAGGCCGGAACAGCCTACCCTGTCGTCTTCGCCCAGCCCCGCTGCCGCGCCGGAGGACCATCGCTTCGTGTCCGTCGCTCACTCGCTGCCCGTTTCGCTCGCGGGTCGTCCCGCATGACCTCCACGTTCCCCGCCCCGGGGCCCTTCGCGCAGGCGCGCCTCGCCGCCGGGCAGCAGCCATCCGGCGAGACGGCGATCTCGGTCAAGGGCCTGTGGAAGATCTTCGGACCCGGCGAGCACAAGATCATCGGCACGCCGCTGGCCGAGCTGACCCGTGACGAGCTGCGCCTTGCCACCGGCTCCAACGTCGCGGTCCGCGACGTGAGCTTCGACGTCCGCCCCGGCGAGGTGTTCGTCGTGATGGGCCTCTCCGGCTCCGGCAAGTCCACCCTGATCCGCTGTCTCACCCGGCTCATCGAGCCCACTGCGGGCGAGGTGACGTTTGACGGCGAGGAGATCGGCAAGGCCAGCCAGGCCCGCCTGCGCGACCTGCGCCGCCACCGGTTCTCGATGGTGTTCCAGCACTTCGGCCTGCTACCGCACCGCCGGGTCATCGACAACGTCGCCTTCGGCCTCGAGGTGCGGGGCGAGTCCAAGAAGGCGCGTCGCGACAAGGCGGCGCAGATGCTCGCGCTGGTGGGTCTCGAGGGCCAGGAGATGCGCTACCCGGACCAGCTGTCGGGCGGCATGCAGCAGCGCGTCGGCCTCGCCCGGGCGCTGGCCGTGGACCCCGACGTGATGCTGTTCGACGAGCCGTTCTCGGCGCTCGACCCGCTCATCCGGCGCGACATGCAGAACGAGGTCCTGCGGCTCCACAACGAAGTGGGCAAGACGATGATCTTCATCACCCACGACCTCGCCGAGGCGCTCAAGCTGGGCGACCACGTGGCGATCATGCGCGCCGGGCAGATCGTGCAGATCGGCCGCCCGGAGGAGATCGTGGGGGCGCCGGCCGACGACTACGTCGCGGACTTCGTCCAGGACGTCCCCAAGTCCTACGTCCTGACCCTGGGCTGGATCATGCGCGAAGTCCGTCCCGGGGATCCGCTCGACGGCCCCGTCTACCCGTCCACCACGGTCATCCGCGAGGCCGTCCGCGACGTGGCGTGCTCGGACAGCCCCATCCGCATCGTGGACGACGGCAAGCTCGTCGGCATGGTGGACCGCTCGATGGTCCTGGCGGCCATTGCCGGGACCGAGCCAGAGGCATGACGGCGGCCGCCCTGGCGGCCCGGCCCCGGGCCGCGCTCCGCCTGTCCAAGACCCGGTCGATCCTGCTCCTGTCGGCGGTCGCCGTCCTGCTCTACGTCCCGGCGAACGGGCACCTCACGCTGCCGCTCGACACCCAGGCGCCGCTGTTCATCGCCCTCAACTCGTTCCGCGACTGGATGATCGCCAACCGGACCGCGTGGTTCTTCGTGTTCTTCTTCACGCCGGTCCGCGAGGGCACGGCTGGTCTGGTGGACTTCGTCACCGGCTGGCTGACCACGCTGGGGTGGGTCGGCATCGCCGCGATCGCCGGCGCCCTGGGGCTGGTGTTCGTGACCTGGCGGACGGGCGTCGCGGTGGCCGGGGCGCTGGTGCTGGTGGGGCTGCTCGGCGTGTGGGACGCGACCATGGTCACGCTCGGCCAGATGATCGTGGCCGTGGCGCTGTCGCTGGTGATCGGCATCCCGATCGGCATCTGGGCCGGCCGGAGCGACCGCGTCCAGCGCGCCGTGACGCCGCTGCTCGACCTGATGCAGATCATGCCGACGTACGCCTACCTCGTGCCGCTCGTGCTGCTGTTCTTCATCGGCAACGGCACCGCGACCATCGCCACGATGATCTACGCGATCCCGCCCGCAATCAGGCTCACCGCGCTGGGGATCCGCGGCGTCCCCGCCGAGACGGTGGAGGCGGCGTCCTCGCTGGGCTCGACGGGCTGGCAGGTCCTGCGCAAGGTGCAGATCCCGATGGCCCGGAGCACGATCGGCCTGGCCGTCAACCAGACGATCATGATGGCGCTGTCCATGGTGGTCATCACCGCCTTCGTGGGCGCCGGCGGCCTGGGCGAGGTGCTGCTCAAGGCCCTCGAGATCCAGGACGTGGGCGGCTCGTTCGACGCGGGCGTCGCGATCGTGCTGCTCGCGATGGTCCTCGACCGGCTCACGGCGAGCGCGAGCCAGACCTCCGACCGCCGCCGGCCGGGCGCGGATCGGGTATCGGTCGCGGACCGGCGCCAGATCCGGGCGGCCGGCCTCGTCATCGCCATCGTGGGCATCGGGCTCGGCGTGACCCAGTCCTGGGCCCACGTGTTCCCCAGCGATTACAGCCTGTCGTTCGCGGACCCGGTCAACGCCCTGGTCTCCTGGCTGGAGGCGAACGCCGTGTGGCTCACGTCGGGCCTCAAGGACGTGGCGTCCTCCTGGCTGCTGGACCCCCTCCAGCAGGTCCTGACCGCCGCGCCGTTCTGGCTGGTCGTCGGGTACGCGGCGGCGCTCGCGCTGATCGTGTCGGGGCGCCGGGCAGCGACCGTGGCGGCCATCGCCGGGCTTGCGATCGCCGCCCTCGGCGTCTGGCGGCCGGCGATGGAGACGCTGACCCAGGTGCTGTTCGGCGTCTTGATCGCGATGGTCGTGGGCGTGGCCGTGGGCACCTGGGCCGCCCGCTCCAGCCTGGTCAGCCAGATCGTGCGGCCGATCAACGACGCGCTCCAGACCATGCCGGCGTTCGTCTACCTGATCCCGGCCCTGGCCCTGTTCGGCCCGACCCGGTTCACCGCGGTCGTGGCCGCCGTCATCTACGCCATCCCGGCCGTCACGCGCCTCGTGGAGGACGGCGTCCGGGGCGTCTCGGTCACCGCCATCGAGTCGGCGACGTCGTCCGGCTCCACGGCCTTCCAGGTGATCCGCAAGGTCCAGCTGCCGATGGCCCGCAGGTCGCTCCTGGCCGGCCTCAACCAGGGCGTCGTGCTGGTGCTGGCCATGGTGGTCGTCGGCGGCCTCGTCGGCGGCCAGGCGCTCGGCTATCACGTCGTGCAGGGGCTGGCGCAGGCCAGCGACTTCGGCATCGGCCTGTCTGCGGCGCTCGCCATCGTGCTCCTGGGCGTGGTGCTCGACCGGATCACCCAGGGCGCCGGCGCCCGACGCGAGGTAAAGCGGATCGAGGACGAGTAGCAGGACGTCGGGCGGCCCGTCATCCCGGCGCGCGGGCCGCCAGGGTCGTCCAGCGCCAGGGACGCGCGCCAGGGCGCCGGCGCTCGCGACGTCCGTGGCGCGGTTTCGCCCGACAGGGCATCATGCTGCGTCTGGCCGGAGGAGGCACTTGGCCGGCACGGAAGGAAGGGGCAAGGTTTGAAACTCGCAGGAACCTCTATGCGGCGGCTGGCCGCGGGCGCGGCCGCGGTGGCCGTCATCGTGTCCGCATGCTCCGGCAGCGCGGCGACACCGGCACCCACCGCGGCGGCATCC
>JAKAHL010000148.1 GCA_021815005.1 Chloroflexota bacterium | reverse complement strand
GTGGTGGATGGCGGCGCAGCGAATCGGCCCCGGCGCCCCACGGCGCGGACGCCGCGCGATGGTACCGCGTGCGCGCGTGATCGTGTCGAGCGCCAGCGGCCCGCCGGCCCGGGGCGGGGCAGCGGGCCGGCGCCGGTGCCTCAGCCCCGGTCGCGCGCGAGCGATTCCACGAGCGCCAGGTATCGCACCGACACGCGCTCCCAGGCCAGGTCCGCCACCAGGGCCGAGGTCCGAGCGGTCGCGGCCTCCCGGGCGGGAGCGTCGTCGGCGAGCCGGGCGATGGCGGCCGCCATCGAGGCCGCGTCGCCGGCGTCGTAGGTGGCGACGGTCCCCGGCGGGAAGACGGCCTCGACCATCGGCAGCCGGGTCGCGACCACCGGCTTGCCCATCGCCGCGTACTCGAAGATCTTGGTGGACAGGCTGAAGTCGGTGAACTCGGTCCGGCGGGTCGGCGCGAGGCCGATGTCGGCGGCGGCCAGCGCGGCCGGGACCTCGTCGAGCGGGACGCGCCCATGGAACGTGACGGCATCGGCGAGGCCGAGCGCGGCGGCCCGGTCACGAAGCGGCACCTCCGCGAAGTCCCGGCCGTACAGGTCGAGGGCGACGGGCAGGTCCGGGCGCTGGGCGCGGAGGCGGGCCAGGGCCTCGAGCGCCACGTCCACCTCGTACACCATGGACAGCGCGCCCGCGTACACCAGCCGGAGCGTGCCGTCGGCCATGAACGGGCGGACCGGGTGTGCGGCGGGGTTGAACCGGGCGAGGACCGGCGCGTTCATGACCACGTGCACCTTGGGCGCGGGGACGCCCATGCCCACGAGCCGCCGGGCGAGGGCGTCGTTGACCGTGATGACGGCCGTGGACACCGCGATGGACGCCAGCTCCTGCGCCACGAGCGCCCGGTGCACCGCGGGCCGCGAGGCGCTCGGGAACCGCATGCGGAAGAACTCCGGCATGGCCTCGTGCATGTCCAGGATGACGGGCACGCCCAGCAGGCGGAGCGGCAGCGCCGACGCCACGAGCGCGTCGGGGATGGTGTGGACCTGGACCAGCGCGTAGCGTCGCCGGCCGTGGGCGCGAGTCAGCGCCACGCCGGCCCGGAGCATGAAGTCCGCGTACTCGCGCAGGTACGTGCCGATGCCAGCGCCCTGGTGGCGCTGCACGTCCAGCCGGTGGATCCGCACGCCGGCCAGCTCGCCCTCGGGCGGGTCGTCCGGTCGCCGGAGCGAGAACACGTCCACCGGGCGGCCCGAGGCACGCACCGCCTCGGCCTCGCGACGGACGCGCGGGTCCTCCTCGTAGTAGCTGTGGACCACCATGGCCACCGGGCGGCGACGGCTCACCCGGAGCGCCCCGCGCCTGGCCCGCCCGACCGGCCGCCGCCCCGGCGCGGACGCGAAGACGGCGCGGGGCAACCCGTGCCGCGCGTTGCCGGGAAGCCGGCGACCTGTCCGCCCGCGTCTGCGCTGACCACGGTCGAAGTCTAGGCGATGCGGCGCCGGGGACAGCGGACGGGCTGGCGCGGCAGCACCAGGGGCCAGGGCCCGCGCGCACGGCCGCGCGGCCACCGTTGTACGATCCCCGCGCCCAGGCGGACCGCCGAGTCCGCGAGCGGCCGCCCGCAGCGGCCGAAACCTGCCGGGCTGGCGGCGACGGCCCGACCAACCGAAGGCGAGCGCGTCCCGTGAGCCAGCACCCAGAGGCCGCCGAGCCTGCTCGCCGTCGGCACGAGCGACGGAACGACATCGAGGGCCTCCGGGCCGTCGCCGTGCTGCTGGTCCTCCTGTTCCACGCCGACCTGCTGGGCGCGAACGGCGGCTTCGTCGGCGTGGACGTGTTCTTCGTCATCTCCGGCTACCTCATCACCGGCCTCCTGCTCCGCGAGCGGCACGAGACCGGCACCATCTCGCTACGCGAGTTCTACGCGCGCCGGGTCCGCCGCCTGCTGCCCGCCTCGGCGCTCGTCCTGCTGGTCACGCTGGTGGCCGCCCTGCTGCTCGCCCCGCCGCTGCTGGTCCCGCAGATCGCCCACGACGTGACCGCTGCGGGCGTCTACGTCTCGAACATGTCGTTCGCCGCGCAGGCGACCGACTACTTCTCGACGGCCACGACGCCGTCGCCGGTCCTGCACTACTGGTCGCTCGGCGTGGAGGAGCAGTTCTACCTCCTGTGGCCCGCGATCATCCTGCTGGTGGCGCGCGGCTCGGACCGGCCGGGCCGCCGCGTCGGGCTCGCGGCGGGCGGCATCGGGCTGGCCTCCTTCGCGTTCGCGACCTGGCTGGCCGGCGTGTCGTTGCCCTGGGCGTTCTTCTCGCTCCCGAGCCGGGCGTGGGAGCTGGCCCTGGGCGCCGTCCTCGCCGTCGGCGAGCCGCAGCTCCGGAGGGTTGTCCCCGGCCTGGGCGCGATCATGGCCTGGGCGGGTCTCGCCCTGATCGCGGCCGCCGGGTTCCTGCTCACCGGCTCCTCGGCGTTCCCGGGGCTGGCCGGCCTGCTGCCTGCGGCGGGGGCCGCACTGGTGATCTGGGGCGGCATGGCGGCGAGCTCGCTGGCGGCCGCCTGGGCACCGGCCCGATGGCTCGGGGCCGCCGTCCCGCGGCAGATCGGGCGCATCAGCTACTCGGTGTACCTGTGGCACTGGCCCCTGCTCGTGCTGCCGGCCCTCGCCATCGGCTCGACGCTGCCCGTCGCGGCGCGGGTCGTGCTGGCGCTGGCGTCCTTCCCGCTGGCCGCGGCCACCACGCGCCTGGTCGAGGACCCGCTGCGCCGCGGCTGGCTGATCGGCACGCGCCCGCGCTGGAACCTGGCCATGGCCGGCACCCTCGCCGTCGTGGTGGCGCTCACCGCGAGCGGCGTCAGCGCCTCGGCGTCCGCCAGGCTGGGCGGCTCCCCGGCCGGCGCCGCGGCCGACGCCAACCAGAACTCCCAGGAGCTCGACCAGATCCTCAACAACGAGGCCAGCCCCGAGCCGAGCGGCTCCGTCGGGGGCGAGGCGGCCACGCCCGGCGCGAGCGCAGCCGCACCGGGGGCGTCGGGTCAGCCTGCGCCGATCGCCACCGTCGGGGCTACGGCGTCCCCGTCCCCGAGCCCGGTCCCGATGGTCGCGCCGCCGACGCGCTCGGCGACGCCGGCCGGCCCGGTGCCGGCAGACCTGCAGCCCACGCTCGCGGGCGCGGCGGCGGACATGCCGCTGTCCTACACCGACCACTGCCACACGCAGACGGACCAGCCGCCGTCCACCCAGCCGTGCCTCTACGGCAACCTCTCGTCGAGCCACACCATCGCGCTGTTCGGCGACAGCCACGCGCTCAGCTGGTTCCCGGCCGTGTACAAGATCGCGCAGGACAAGGGATGGCGCCTGCTCAGCCTCACGATGTCGGCCTGCACGCCCGCGGACATCCCGGCGTTCAACCCGAGCCTCAACCGGACGATGCCCAACTGCGAGCTCTGGCGCGACCAGTCGATCGCGGAGCTCGTGCGGGTCCACCCGGACATCCTGCTGGTCACCGGGACGCGCGGCTTCGCGACCGTGGACGGCAACGGGCAGGTGCTGAGCGGCGACCTTCGGACCCGGTACTGGGTCCAGGGGATGAAGCGCACGCTGGCGCAGCTGGTGCCGGCCGCCGGGCGCGTGATCATGATCGGCGACCTGCCCATCTCGTCGATGAACCCGCCGGTGTGCCTCTCCGGGCACCTGTCCAACGCCCTCGACTGCGCGACACCGGTGGCCCAGGCCATCGACTACGCCTGGCTCAACACGGAGCTCACGGTGGCCCGCGCCATGGGCACGGGCTTCATCGACCCGGAGCGCTGGATCTGCCCCACCAGCCCGTGCCCCGCGATCATCGGGCACCTGCTGGTCCTGCGCGACAACGGCCACATGACCGCCACGTTCGCGGCGGCGCTGTGGCGGAAGCTGGAATCGGCGGTGGTCCTGGCCGCCTCCCAGCACGCGACGACGCTCATCTGGTGACCGGGGCACGGGGCACCGCACGGCTCGCGGGTCCCGCCCCCGCCTTGCGCCCGTCGCGCCCGGCCGCCCTCGCCGGTCCCGGTCAGCCGCCCAGGCGGTCCAGCACGTTGGCGGTCATGATCCCCACCCTCGGGTCCAGCGGCGTGTGGTAGCCCTGGTACTCGGGGCTCCCCCAGTCGCTCAGGCCCCAGCTCCACTGGATGGTGCCGGCGGCGAACACCGTCGCCCCGGAGGCGGCGGTGTACACGGTCGCGTTGGCCGTGGCCACCGTGGGGTCGTTCGACTGCACGGGGCCGTACACGCTCGAGTGGCGGGTCACGTTGGAGGTAACCGGCGACGTCGAGACCACCTCGGTGTCGGGCGGGGCGTACTGCGGCCAGAAACCGTCGTACTCCTGCCCCACCAGGCGCGCGATGGAGTCGCCGGCCGCCATCCCGGTGCCGGCGTAGAGCCAGTGGCCCGGCGCGGAGCACACGAAGTCGCCCGGTGCCAGCACGATGTGGCCGGCCATCTGGCCGATCACCGCGGCCTCGGGGTCCGGGCTCGGCGGTTCGCGCCACTGGGTGGTGGCCTGCTGGGGCTGGGTGGCGGCCAGCGGGTCGAGGGCGGCGCTCCGGTAGCAGGTGACCGAGCGGTACCGGCCGCCGGCGAGGGCCTCGAAGCGGGTCCGCCAGAGCATCTCGTTGGCGGAGAAGAAGGCCACGTTCGTCCCGGCGGCGATGGCGCCCTCGAGCGTGTGGCGCATCGTCACGCTCCAATACTCGGGGTGGCCCACGAAGACGAGCAGCTCGCGGTCGGCCACGATGGAGGGGCTCCGCTCGAGGTCGAGGTCCGCCGCGTAGGCCACGTCGTAGGCGCGCCCCTCGAGCCAGCGCACGAACGGGTACTCCCAGCGCAGGACGAGGCCGGCACCTCGGTGCGTGTCGTACGGGCGGTCCCAGCTGGCCGCCACGGCACCGGCGTCGCCGCGGACGGTCACGGCCCCGGTGCTCGCGTCTGGGTAGAGCGACTTGCCGCCCCAGGCGTTGTACGCCTGGTGGGTAGAGGCGGCGGAGAGCAGCAGGATCGGCGCGATGGGCGTCGCCTCGCGCACCACGAACGTCACGTACTGCGGCGTGCCCCCGGCGGGCTCCAGCACCGCCGCGTACAGCCCGCTGACCCAGGTGGCGGGCACCTCCACGGTGATCGCCGGCGTCCAGGCGGCGCGGACCATCCCGGTGACGGGGTCGATGGTCGGCGCGGGCTGCGCGGCCACGCGGACGTTCTTCCAGCGGGCCACGGGGCGGCCGCCCAGATTCCCGTAGCACCCGAGCCGGTAGGCGGTCACGGTCACGGTTGGCGCCGACGACCGGATGCGGATCTCCAGCCTGTCCCCGGGTGCCACCGAGACGTCGCTCGCGTAGCCCTCCGCGTCGCCGGTGCCGGTCAGCGGCAGCTCCCAGCGCCGCGAGCCGGGCAGCTGGTTCTCGCGGGCGACCCGGGCGGGGCCGGCGGCGGGGCCGGGCTCGATGGCCTCGTCGCCGGGCGAGCCGTCGGGCGACGCGAGGGCGCCGGGCTCCGAGGGGATTGGGCCCGGCCCGAGCGCGCCGGGGGTC
>JAKAHL010000147.1 GCA_021815005.1 Chloroflexota bacterium | reverse complement strand
CACCGTCCCCGACGAGGAGGAGGAGGAGCTCGCGCTGATCTACCAGGCCAAGGGCCTGCCGGCGCAGCAGGCGCGCGAGATGGCGAAGACTCTGGTGAGCGGCGAACTGGGCCTGGCGGTGGACACGCTTGCGCGCGAGGAGCTGGGGATCGACCCCGAGGAGCTGGGAGGCTCGGCCTGGGTCGCGGCCCTGACGTCGTTCTTCCTGTTCGCGGGCGGCGCACTGGTGCCGATCCTGCCGTTCTTCGTGGCCGAGGGCCTGCCCGCCGTCCTGGCCTCGATCGTCATCGCCGCCGTGGCCCTGTACGTGGTGGGCGCGGCGATCACGGTGGTCACCGGCTCCAGCGTGGTCAAGACGGGCGGCCGGCAGGTGCTGCTAGGCCTGTTCGCCGCCGCGGTCACCTACGGCCTTGGGGCGGTCGTGGGGCACGCGGTCGGCTGACCGCGTCAGGGTGGCGGGCTACCCGAGCACCAGCCGGGCCGCCGCCAGGACGAGGATCGCCACGCCGATCCCGATCGACAGCAGCGTGCCCTTGGCGAGGCCGATCCCGATCACGATGACACCCACCGCGGCGAGCACCAGGGGGTTGCGGTTGAGGCCGGAGTGAATTGGCACGGCAGCAGCTCCGAGGGCTCAGCCGGCGTCGTCCCGGCCGAAGGCGAAGTAGGCAAGCGGCCCGACGATGCCGACCAGGACGATCAGCAGGCGCCACGTGGCCTCCGGGTAGAGGCGGCAGCGTCCGCCGCCGGCGTCGAGGTCGCGCAGGGCCCGCAGGGCGAGCCAGGCATGGGCCGAGAGCAGAACGACCGCCGTGACGAGCGCGACGATCAGGGTCGCGGGATCGGGCTCGCGAGCGACCGGCATGGTCGGAGTCTACGCCCGGCCCGCGGCCACCCCGCCGACGCCCTGCCCGTCGGGGCGCGGCGCCCGCGGCGTCAGCCCAGCGCGGCCCGGAGCGCCCCGTCGAGGTCTGCCCAGAGGTCCTCGACCCCCTCGATTCCCACCGACATGCGGCACAGCGTGGGCCCCACGATCGCAGCGTCGCCGGCATATCGCGCGCGGCGCTCGATGAGCGACTCCACCCCGCCGAGGCTCGTCGCATGGGTCAGGAGGCGCAGGCCGGCGAGGAAGGCCTCGGTCTGCTCCACGGTGCCCGCCACCTCGAACGAGAGCATCGGCCCGGCCCCGCGGGGCAGGACCCGGGACGCGCGCTCGTGCTGCGCGTCGGTCGGCAGACCCGCGTAGTGGACGGCTGACACGCGCGGATGGGCGGCCAGGCGGCGGGCGAGCTCGGCAGCCGACGCCTCGGCGCGGTCCAGCCGGACGGCGAGCGTGCGCAGCCCCCGGAGCGCGAGGAACGCCTCCAGGCTGCCGGGGATGGACCCGTGGTCATGGCGGTGGGCCATCAGCGCCTCCGCGTGCGCCGCCTCCCGGCACACGGCCGCGCCGAGCAGCAGGTCCGAGTGCCCGCCGATGAACTTGGTCGCGGAGTGGAGGACGAGGTCGGCCCCGAGATCGAGCGGTCGCTGGCGGAGCGGCGTCGCGAACGTGGCGTCCACGACCACCAGAGCCCCGCGCTCGCGGGCGCCGGTGGCAATCGCGACGACGTCGGCCACCACCATCAGCGGGTTGGCGATCGACTCCACCCACACCATGTCGGCGCCCTCGGCCGCGGCGAGGACGGCCGCCGTGTCGTCCGGGGCGACCGCGCGGACGCGCAGGCGGCCGTGCGCCTCCATCTGCGCGAACAGGTTGCGCACGCCGTAATAGGCAACCGATGGCAGCACGACCGTGCCGCCCGGGGGCACGAGGTCGGCGATGGCGTCGGCGGCGGCCAGGCCAGAGGCGAACGCCACCGCCTGCCCCCCGTCGAGCGCGCCGAGGGCGGCCTCGAGCGCCGCCCAGCCGGCGTTGCCGTCGCGCCCGTACCCGATGCTCGCGTCGTGGACGTACGTGGAGCTGAGGGTGAGGGGCGGGTTCACGGGGGCGCCCGGCGTCCGCTCGGGCCTGCCCGCCTGCACTGCCACGGTGTCGGGCGTCCACGTCGCGTCGAGGGGCACGGCGGCCGGGTAGCGCGAGTCGGTCATGGCGCGGTCCTCTCGTGGCGTGGTGCCGGGCGACGTGCGAGCACACCGGGCCGACGCGGCGGGTGAGGCTCGGCGAGCCGCCGCGCTGACCGTGGGCTGGGCCCGGCCGCAGCATACGGCGTGCAGGTCGTGGCCGAGGCGGCGATCGAGGCTGGGATCTCGCCGTCAGGCTGCCGTGACGCCGTGATGTACGGCTGATCCCGTCCCTACTCGGAGAACCGCTCCTCGCGCCAGGGGTCCGCGTCGTTGTGGTAGCCGTAGCGCTCCCAGAAGCCGGGCTGGTCGCGGTCGAGGAACTCCAGACCGCGCAGCCATTTGGGCCCCTTCCAGAAGTAGCGCTTGGGCACGATGAGGCGGAGCGGCCAGCCGTGGTCGGGCGTGATGGGCTCGCCCTCGTAGGTGTCGGCGAGGATGACGTCGTCGTCGTCGAGCACCGCGAGCGGCAGGTTGGCGGTGTAGCCCTGCTCGGCGTGGGCAACCACGTGGGTGGCCGTCGGGCGGATCTGCGCGAGGTCGAGGATCGCCCGGATCGAGACGCCCTCCCAGTTGGTGTCCAGCTTTGACCAGCGGGTGACGCAGTGGATGTCCGTGTGCAGCCGAGTCCGGGGGAGGGCGCGGAACTCGGCCCACGTGAGGCGGAACGGGTGGTCCACCTCCCCGAAGACGCGGAAGTCCCAGGTCGCGAGCTCCACCGTGGGCACGGACCCGTAGTGGAGGACGGGGAACTTCTCGGTCAGGTACTGACCGGGCGGCACGCGGCCGGCGACGGCCGGGTCGCCGGGGCGGCTGCCGAACAGTCGCTCGAACATGGCGGGTCCTCCAGGCGGGCGGATGGCGCTGCGGGGGCTTGCCCGAGGATGTCTTCGCGCGAATCCTACGCTCGGATCGCCGCGCGGTCCGAGAGGGCTCTGGGCGGCCGGGACGCGCCGCCGCCCCAGCCTCGGCTCGCGAGCCCGCCTCGGGTATCGTTGTGCCATGCCCGACGCGCCGCGCATCGTCATCGTCATGCCTGCGTACAACGCCGCCAAGACCCTGGAGCGGACGTACGCGGACATCCCGCACGACCTTGTCCACCACGTGATCCTCGTGGACGACGTGTCCCGCGACGAGACCGTGGAGATCGCGCGCCGCCTGGGCCTCGAGGTCATCGTCCACCGCCAGAACCTGGGCTACGGCGGCAACCAGAAGACCTGCTACGACCGCGCGCTCGAGTGGGGCGCGGACGTGGTGGTGATGCTCCACCCGGACTACCAGTACGACGCCACGCGCATCCCGGACCTGGTGGCGCCGATCGTGGCCGGCCGCAAGGACCTCATGCTGGGCAGCCGCTTCCTGGGCGACCCGCTCGCCGGGGGCATGCCTGGCTGGAAGTTCGTCTCCAACCGGTTCCTCACCGGGGTGGAGAACCTCGCCTTCGGCCTGCGCCTGTCCGAGTACCACACGGGCCTGCGCGCCTACTCGCGCCGCCTGCTCGAGACCATCCCGTACCGGCTCAACTCGGACGACTTCGTGTTCGACCAGGACCTCATCGCCCAGGTGGTCGCCGCCGGCGGCTTCGGCGTTGGCGAGATCGCCGTGCCCACGCGCTACTTCGACGAGGCCAGCTCGGTCAACTTCAAGCGCAGCGTGGTGTACGGCCTCTCGACGCTGCGGGTCGTGACGCGGTACCTGCTGCACCGGACGGGCCTCCGGCGCTCGCCCCAGCTCAAGCCCCGGGCGCCCAGGCGCGAGGTCGGCGCGGCCTGACGATGCGGTACCGCGGTGGCCTCGGCCGTGCAGCGATCGGGATCGCCATCTCGGCGGTCGCGCTCGTGCTCGTCGCCCGCAGCGTGGACATCCCGGCCGCCTGGGACGCGCTGCGCGCCGCGCAGCCCGGCTGGCTGGTCGTCCTGGTGGCCTTCGTCATCCTCGACCTGCTCAACCGCGCCTTCCGCTGGCGGGTCCTCCTTGCGCCCGTCGGCCGCGTCGCCTACCGGGACTCGCTGGCCGCCCTGCTGGTCGGCTACCTGGCCAACAACGTCCTGCCGGCGCGCCTGGGCGAGCTCGTGCGCAGCCACGACCTTGGCGAGCGGTCCGGCCTCTCCAAGTCCACGCTCCTGGGCACCATCGTCGTGGAGCGCGTGATGGACACGCTGGTCGTGGTGGTGGTCGCCGCCCTCGCGATCTTCGTGCTCTCGGTCCGAGGCATCGTGGCCTCGGCGGTCCTCGTGGGCCTCGGCGTCACCGCGCTGCTGGTCGTGGCCATCCTGGTCGGGCTGGTCGCGCACCGCCTGCCGGGGGCGGACCGGGCCGCGCGGATCATCAACCGCTGGCCGCGAGTCCACAGCGCCCTCGTGCGGCTCCGCGCGGGCCTGGCCGTCACGGCCGACCTGCGCGTCATGGCGGCGGCCCTGGCGCTCACCGTGCTCTCCTGGACATTCTCCGTCCTGGGCTTCGCCGCCGCCGCGCAGTCGGTCGGGGTGGAGCCGACCATGGGCCAGGCCGCGCTCCTCGCGGCGGGCGTCAACCTCTCCACCGCGGTGCCGGCGGCGCCAGGCTACGTGGGCACCTTCGAGCTGGCAGCGGTCACGATCGCGGCCTCGGTGGGCATCGACCGTGAGGCCGCGCTCGCGTTCGCCGTGCTGGTGCACGTGATGTCCCTGCTGGTCACGTCCATCGGGGGCGCGGTCGCGCTCCTCGCCGGCGGGCGGCGTCGGGCTCGCAACGAGGCTCCGCTCGGGGAGCCGGGGAGACACGTATGAGCGCGCATCGGGTCCGCCCCTGGCCGGGCGCCGTGGAGTGGGGCGGTGACTGGATGTCCGACACGGCGACCGACCTCGCGCACCTCGGCTTCGAGCTCCGCGACGGCCTCCATCCCGGGTCGGTGCCCGGGCCGCGACTGCTGGTCGCACTCCGCGACCAGCCCACGCTCGAGCACTTCGATCCCGAGGAGGTCACCTACTGGGACGCGCACCTGGGGCGCGGCCAGCTGGTCACGCTCACCCGGCGCACGACGTACCCGCGCACGCAGCCGTTCAGCTGGGGCCGCATCCAGGTGGCGGACCGGATCCCAGTGACGAACCAGTTCCTCACCTTCGGCGGGACGCTGCTCCTGGACGCGGCCGACGAGCACCAGACCTTCGCGGCGTTCGTCTCGCGAGCGCCCATCGTCCGCTGGGCGGGTCACTCGCAGGGCGTGGACCCGCGGGTGGACGAGATCGGCGCGTTCTTCGCCCGGCTGATGGTGCCCATCGACTTCCAGCCCGACGCCGAGGCGCGCATCGCGCAGGCGGACCCCGAGACGCTGTACGCGGTGTTCCTCCACGACGCCGCCCACCGGTTCCGGCCCGGCGGCCACCTGCGCGACGAGTTTCCCGACGTGGCCGTCCGGGTGGGCAACGAGGGCCGGCGCCTCGAGCACGACAACCCGACGGCCTGGCGGGCGGGCGCCGAACTCCTGGCGTCGCTCGAGCTGGGGTCGTAGGGGCCGAGCGGGCCGGCGTCGTCG
>JAKAHL010000146.1 GCA_021815005.1 Chloroflexota bacterium | reverse complement strand
GCAATGGCCAGGCGCGCGTCTGGCGCGGCGGCAAGGTCATCGTGACCGACAAGATCGAGGGTCTCCGCCGCTTCAAGGACGACGTCCGCGAGGTCGCCCAGAACTTCGAGTGCGGGATCAGCCTCGTCGGGTTCAACGATCTGGTCGAGGGCGACATCATCGAGTGCTTCACGCAGCAGGCGCGCAGCCGGGCCGGCCTCTGAGCACCCGGTCCCCGGGAGCATCCCGATGAGCCAGCGCACGGACCGCGTGGACGAGCTGCTCCGCCAGGAGATCGGCGCGCTCCTCGCCAAGGAGGTCCAGGACCCGCGGATCGGGTTCGCGACCATCACCGACGTGGAGACCTCGCCGGATCTCCGGCACGCCAAGGTTTGGGTCAGCGTGATCGGCCAGAAGGCCGACCGCGACGAGTCGCTGCGTGCCCTCGCCGACGCGATGCCGTTCATCCGGCATGAGCTGGGCCGGCGCCTGCGGATCAGGCGCATCCCGGACCTGCACGTGCACCTCGACGATTCCGCCGAGCGCGGGACGCGCGTGCTGCACGTCCTTCACGAGCTCGAGATCGGGACCCCGCCCGATGAGATCGGGCCCGTGGACGAAGCGCTGCCCACGCCCGTCGGACGCCTCCCGCACGAGGGCGATGCAGACGACCCGCTCGCGAGCGCGCCGCCGGCCGAGGGTGGCCCCGCGTCTGGCCGCCGCGGGCCGGGCCATGGCGCCGACAGACCGAGGGGCGGGCGTCCCGAGGGCGGCCCCCACGGCGCCCGCGGTGGGCGTCGTCCCCGGAGCCGACCATGACGACCGGGGGAGTTGACCTCGCCAGCCTCGCCGCCTCGGCCGTCCCCGAGGCGCTCGTGGCGCGTGTCCGCGGCGCGCGACGCGTGCTCGCCGTCAGCCACGAGAACCCGGATGCCGACACCATCGGCGCCGCGATCGCGATCTGCCTGCTGGTGGAGGCGCAGGGCGGGACGGCGGTGGCCGTCTGCAGCGACCCCGTGCCGCCGCTGTACGCCTTCCTCGCGGGCTCGGAGCGGTTTCGCCAGGACCCCGATCCCGACGTGGACTACGACCTCCTCGTGCTGGCCGACTGCGCGTCCGAGGATCGGGTGGGCGCGGTCGCGGCGCGCCACCCGGAGCTGTTCGCCCGGTTGCCGCGGGTCACGGTGGACCACCACGCGAGCAACAGCGCACCCGGCGAGGCGGACTGGGTTGACCCTGCGTCGGCCGCCACCTGCGAGCTGCTGACGCTGCTCGCCGTTCGCCTCGGCGTGCCCCTGACCGCCGCCGACGGGGCGCTCGCCGCCGCCCTGATGGCCGGCATCGTGATGGACACGGCCACGTTCGCGCACCCCAACGCCACGCCCCGGACGCTCGCCGTCTCGGCTGCGCTCGTGGCCGCGGGCGCGCCGCTCTCGGACATCTCCCGCCGGCTGTACCGGACCAAGCCGGATGCGCAGCTCAGGCTATTCGGCCGCGTGCTCGATCGTCTTGCGACGTCGGCTGACCATCGAGTGATCTGGTCCGAGCTGCTCCTCGCCGACCTCGACGCGACGGGATCGATCAGCGCGCACAGCGAGGGGATCATCGACCTGCTAGCGCAGTCGGAGGCGGCCGAGGTGGCGATGCTGTTCAAGGAGGGCCACGACGGCTCGACACGCCTCTCGGTGCGGACCAGGGCGGGCGGCGTTGACGCCACCGCGCTGTGCGGGGTCTGGGGTGGTGGCGGCCACCTCCGTGCGGCGGGCGCCACGATCCCGCTGCCGCTCGACGCCGCGGTCGACGCAGCGCGGTCGGAGGCCGAGCGGCTGGCCGGGGCGGTGGCGCGGTGAGCCGCGACCGGTCCGGCGGTCTCGACGGGGTGCTCGTGGTCGCCAAGCCATCCGGCCCCACCTCGCACGACGTGGTGGGGCTCGTGCGGCGCCTCTCCGGGACGAGGCGCGTGGGCCATGGCGGCACGCTCGACCCCTTCGCCGCCGGCGTCCTGCCCGTGTTCCTGGGCCGCGCGACGCGCCTGGTCGAGTACCACTTGGGCCACGGCAAGCGCTACACGGCGACCGTCTGCTTCGGCGAGACGTCCACCACCGACGACATCGACGGCGAGCGGACGCCGATCGCGGCGCCGCCTGTCTCCAGGGCGGCGGTCGAGGACGGGCTGCGCGCCATGACGGGGCCCCTGCGCCAGGTGCCGCCCGCGTACAGCGCGGTGCAGGTCGCCGGGCGCCGCGCCTACCAGATGGCGCGCGCCGGCGAGGAGGTGGACCTGGCCCCGCGCGACATCGTCGTCGAGGCCCTGGACCTGCTCGAGTGGGACGACCGCGACGCGGCGCGCCCGGTGGCCGTCGTGGACGTGCGCTGCTCGGCGGGCACGTACGTGCGGGCCATCGCCCGCGACCTCGGCGCTCGCCTCGGGTCGGGCGCGTACCTGGGCGCCCTGGTTCGGACGGAGTCGGGCCGGTTCCGGCTCGACGACGCGATTTCGTTCGACACGCTGCGGGAGCACGCCGCGGACGGCCCGGCCGGGATCCTCCGCGTCCTGCGGCCCGTGGACGCGGGTCTCGAGGACCTGCCGCACGCGCGGGTGACGGCGGACGAGGTCCGCCGCCTGGGCGAGGGCCTGCCGACCGGGCCGAAGATCCCGCTCGAGATCCGCACGTCGGATCTGGTCCTGGCGGTCGGCCCCGGCGGGGACGTGGTGGCGGTGTGCCGGGCCGTCAGCGGGATCCTGCACCCGAGCAAGGTCCTGGCCGCGCGCCCCGCCACAGACGGGCGCCCCAACCCCCGGCCCGACCTCCGCCCGTCGGGCTGACCGGTGCGCATCGCCCGCGGCCTGGACGGCCTGCACGCCTCTCCCCACCCCGCGTTCGTCGTGGTGGGCGTGTTCGACGGCCTGCACCTCGGCCACCAGTACCTGCTCGAGCACCTCGTGGAGGAGGCCGCGGCCCGCAGCGCGCGCCCGGTCGTGCTCACGTTCGACCACCACCCGGACGAGCTCATCACCGGGTCCGCGCCGCCGCTGCTGTGCGATCCGGACGAGCGCCTCGCCCGCATGGAGGAGGCCGGCGTCGAGACGGTGGTTGTCGTGCACTTCGACCAGGCCATGCGCCAGACGACCTACGACGACTTCGTCGCGCGGCTGGCCGCCCGGGCGCCGCTGGCCGGCTTCCTGATGACGCCCGACGCCGCGTTCGGCTACCGTCGCGGGGGCACCCCCGAGACCCTGGCCGCCCTCGGGCGGGAGCAGGGGTTCGAGGTGGTGGTCGTGCCGCCATTCTCGCTCGACGGCCGGCCGGTCAGCAGCACGGACGTGCGGGCGGCCATCGCGGCTGGCGACCTGGTCGAGGCGGCCGCCCTGCTCGGACGGCTGCACATGGTCGTTGGCGAGGCGGTGCCCGAGGGGGAGGGGAGCGCGCTGCGGTTCCCGCTGCCCGTCGCCGTGCCGCCCGACGGCGGCTGGGAGGCGCGCGTGGACACGCCCGAGGTCGCGGGGTTCGAGGTCGTGGAGCTGCGGGAGGGCCGGGTCTGGCTGGCCGGGCCGGGCCGCACGGGCCGGACGCGCGTGGCGTTCATGGGACCGGCGCCGAACCGGCGCGGCTGACGCGGGGACGACCGGCCTGGCGCGAAAACGCGGGGCCGGCCGACGCCGACCCCGCGTCGAGACGCGCAGCGTCTAGGACTTGGCCATGCTGCCGGAGGACCGGCGCGACAGCGAGTCCACGCTCACGGCGGCCAGCAGGACGAGGCCCGTGATCATGAGCTGCCACTGGATGGGCAGCCCCATCAGGAACAGGCCGTTGTAGATGGCGCCGATCACGAGGCCGCCCAGCAGGCCGTGGACGGCGCGCCCGCGGCCGCCGGACAGGCTGGTGCCCCCGATGACGGCCGCCGCCACGGCGTACAGCACCAGCTGGCCGCCGTTGATGTTGGTGTTGAGGCCGCCCAGCTGCGACAGGTAGATGATGCCGGCCAGCCCCGACGTGCCGGACGCGAGCACGAAGGCCATGGTCCGGACGAGGGGAACGTTGACGCCTGCGCGACGAGCGGCCTCGGGGTTGCCGCCGACGGCGTACATGTGCCGCCCGAACTGCGTCCGCTCGAGGAGCAGCGTGAACACGGCCACCATGGCCAGCACGAGCGGCACCACCCAGGGCACGCCGATGATGGGCAGGAAGTTCCCGCGGTCCACGTTCGAGATGGCGACGACTGCCCCGCCGGCGACCGCGATGAGCGCGATCTTGCCGAGCGTCAGGCCGATCGGCGGCGCCACCAGGCCCTTCTTCCGGCGCCCGGCGTCGCGCAGCCACATCGAGCCGCCGACCGCGACCACGATCACTGCCAGACCGACCCAGGACACAAGCGGCGGGATGTAGCTGTAGACGATCCCGTAGAGTGCCGCCTGCCCGCTGATCACGGTGCTGGTGATGCCCACCTGGCCGGCGGTCCCGAGGATCACGATCATGACGCCGAACCAGAACAGGTAGCCCGCCAGGGTCACGATGAAGGCGGGCATGCGCAGGCGCGTGATGATGGTGCCCTGGATGGCCCCGATCGCGGCGGTGGCCAGGACCCCGGCGATCAGGGCGACCCACCACGGCAGGTCCGGGCTGGACTGGACGGCGAGGCCGGCGACGATGCCGCCGATGGCGGCGACGTAGCCGGTGGACAGGTCGATCTCGCCGAGCAGCAGGACGAAGCCCTCGGCGATGGCGAGCACGATGAACACCGCGCTCTGGTCGAACAGGTTCACCAGGTTCTTGGCCGACAGGAAGACGTGGTTCGGGCTGACGATGGTGAACACCGCGGTCACCGCGACCAGCGCGATGATGACCGGCAGGATCCCGGCGTCGCCGCCACGCACGCGGGCCCACCACGCGCGGAAGTACTGGCCGAGGTCGTTGGCGACGATCTCCGGCGGCACGATGTCCACCTTGGCGGCCGTGAGGTCGGTCATCTCGAGCGGCGCGCCGTCATCGGCCGCGGCGCCGCCCTGGGGGTCGATCCCGGACATCGGTCAGTTCCTCCCGCCGTCGGCCGGGCGCTCGGTGACGGTCCGGCTGGACTCGCCCGTCGTCATGTAGTCCACGACGCTCTGCCGGTCGAAGGCGCTCGCGTCGTCCTGGGCGACCATCCGGCCCAGCCGCAGGACCGCAATGCGGTCGGCGACCTCGAACACGTCGTTGAGGTTGTGGGAGATGACCATGACCGCAAGGCCGTGGTCCTTGAGGCGGAGGATGAGGTCGAGCACCATCCGCGTCTGGGCGACGCCGAGGGCCGCCGTCGGCTCGTCGAGCATGACCAGCTTCGAGTTCCACATGACGGCCTTGGCCACGGCCACGGCCTGGCGCTGGCCGCCCGAGAGCGTTGCCACCGGCTGGCGGATCGAGCGGACCGTGGTCACGCGCAGGCCCGCGAGCGTCTCCTTGGCCGCCCGCTCCATGGCGTCCTCGTCAAGGAGGCCGTGCCGCAGGCGTTCGCGCCCGAGGAACATGTTCTGGACGATGTCGAGGTTGTCCGCCAGCGCGAGGTCCTGGTACACGGTCTCGATGCCCAGCGCCGCGGAGTCCTTCGGGCTGTGGATATGGACCCGGCGGCCCTCCCACCAGATCTCGCCCTCGTCCACTTGGTGGATGCCCGCGATCGACTTGGTGAGGACGGACTTGCCGGCCCCGTTGTCCCCGACCAGCGCGGTGACCTTGCCCTTGGTCAGGTCGAGGTTCACGC
>JAKAHL010000145.1 GCA_021815005.1 Chloroflexota bacterium | reverse complement strand
GGGGCGGGGGCAGTCGCACCGGGGGCCGGCAGCAGCCGACCGCGGCCTACCATAAGGACAGCATGAACGTCCGTCACGATCGCATCGCCCGCGTCCAGGCCCGCCTGCGCGAGGAGGGTCTCATGGCCCTCATGGTGCTCACCCACGACGACTACCGCTACCTGTTCGGCGAGGACCGCTTCCAGCCGCGCGCCCTCGTCCCGGTGGAGGGCCCGCCCACGATCATCGCGTTCACCGGCGAGGAGCCCGAGGTCCGCGCGGCGCTGGCCGCGGGCGGCGACGCCGGCGACGTGCTGGTGTTCGGCTCCGTGGGCGGCCAGATCCACGATGTCGTGGGGCTGCTGCGCGACCTGGCGCGACGCGTCGGCGTCCCGGCCGGCAGCCGCCCCAAGGTGGGCGTCCAGATGTGGTTCGAGACCCCGGCCTTCCTCGTGGACATGCTCGCCAAGGTGAACCCGGGGATCGAGGTGGTCTCGTCTGACCCGGTCATGGACCCGCTGCGCATGGTCAAGGACGAGGGCGAGTTCGCGCTGATGGCCGAGGCCCAGCGAATCGCCGGCCTGGGCATGGACCGCGCCCGCGAGCTCCTGCGGCCGGGCGTCGCCGCGGCCGAGATCGCGACCGAGGTCGCCTACACCATGGGCAAGGCCGGGGCCGAGAGCACGGGCACGCCGATCTTCGTCACGTTCGGGGCCGACACCTGCATGCTCCACGGCCGGGTCAGCACGGCACCGCTGGCGGTGGGCGACCTGGTGGTCATCGACCTCACGCCGCGGCTGGAGGGCTACCACGCCAACCTCGCCCGGACGTTCGTGCTCGGGGAGCCGGACGCGCGGCAGCGCCAGCTGCTCGACGCGTACGCGGCGCTGATCCCGCCGGTGCGCGACGCGATGCGCCCGGGCGCGACGGTGGCCGGCCTCGACGCGGTGGTCGGCGACGTGCTCGCGCGGCACGGCCTCGCCGAGCACCAGGTCAAGGGAATCGGGCACGGCCTCGGCCTGCGGTTCGAGGAGACGCCCGCGTCCACGATCATCCCGCCCCACCGGAACGTGCCGCTGCGCGCGGACATGGCGATGACCATCGGGCACACCGTGGTGGCCGTGCCCGGGTTCGGCGGCGTGCGCCACGAGGACGTGTACCGGGTCACGCCCGGGGGCGGCGTGCCTCTCCACCCCTACCCGATCGACCCGCTGGTGAGCGCGCGCTGAGACTGGCTTGCCCGGGACCGAAGCGCGGTCAGCCCTGTGCCCGGGCGAGCGCGGACCGGGCGGCGCGCACGAGGTCGGCCGGCGCGAACGGCTTCTCGAGGAACACGTCGGCCGCCGCCCGAACGTCCTCGATCGAGTTCGCGTAGCCGGACATGAGGACCACCGCGAGCCCGGGGTGCTCGTCCCGCAGCTCGCGCGCGAGCACCGCCCCGTTGCCCGACGGCATGACGACGTCGGACACGAGCAGGTCCATGCCGACACCGGCCGAGGCGGCCCGTCGCGCCTCCGCGGCGTCGCCGGCCGCCGTGACGGCGAAGCCCGCACGCTCCAGCGCGAGCTTCGCGACATCCCGCAGCAGCGGCTCGTCCTCCACCAGCAGCACCCGCCCCGCTGGGCGCCCGGCAACGGCCTCGTCGGCGGGGCGATCGGCATCGAGGCGGGGCGCCGGTGCCTGCACCAGCGGCAGCCAGACCCGGAACGTCGAGCCCGAGCCAGCGGCAGACTCCACCTCGATCGCCCCGTCCGACGCGGTGACGATGCCGTAGACGGTGGACAGGCCGAGGCCCGTTCCCTGCCCGACCGGCTTGGTGGTGAAGAACGGCTCGAATATCCGTCCGAGCGTCGCCGCCTCGATCCCGGCGCCCGTGTCGGCGACCGACAGGACCGCGTAGTCGCCCGCGGCGAGGCGCCCGACGGCCGGGTGGTCCGCCGGGGCGGCGTGGAGTCGCGCCCGGTACGCCGAGAGCGAGAGCCGCCCTCCGTCGGGCATCGCGTCGCGCCCGTTCACCGCCAGGTTGAGCACCACCTGCGCGATCTGCGTCCGGTCGGCCAGCACGGGCCCGACGCCGTCGCCCGCGTCCACGGACAGTTGGATGTGCTCGCCGATGAGGCGCCGGAGCATGGGCTCGGTCTCGGCGAGGACGGCCGACAGGCTGACGTGCTCGGGCGCGGCCAGCTGGCGTCGTGAGAACGCGAGCAGCTGCGCGGTCAGCCCGGCCGCGCGCTCGGCAGAGCGCTGGATTGCCGCCAGCGAGTGGCGCACCTCCGGGTCGGACGCCGTCGTCTCGGCGATGGCGGCGTGCCCGATGATCACGGTCAGGATGTTGTTGAAATCGTGCGCGACGCCGCCGGCGAGCCGGCCGACCGTCTCCATCTTCTGCGCCTGCGCCAGCTCGGCCTCCAGGCGCCGGCGCTCGGTGAGGTCCTCCTGGATGGCCAGGACCCCGGCGAGCGCTCCGCGATCGTCCCGCATGGGCACCAGGCTGACCAAGACGTCGATCCACTGTCCCGACTTGGCCAGCCGGCGGCCCTCGGCCACGATGCCGACCTCGCCGGCCCGCAGGCGCTCCATCTGCTGGCGCAGCAGCGGCGCCCCGTCCGGGCCGACGGTCGGCGGCTGGCGTCCGAGCACCTCGTCGGCCCGCCAGCCGTAGAGCCGCTCCGCAGCTCGGCTCCAGAACGTCACGCGCGCCTCGGCATCGGCGGCGACGATCGCGAACGGCGACGCGTCGAGGACGGCCGAGAGCAGGGCGGTCGTGCGCGCCAGCTCAACCGCCGCCTCGTCACGGGCGCGGCGGGCCGCGGCGTTGTCGAGCAGGATGGAGGTCGTGGCGGCCAGCGACTCGAGGAGCGCGACGTCCGCCGGCTCGAGACCGCGGAACGCCGGGTCCACATGCCCAATCCCCAGGGCGCCGATCACGCGCCCTCCACGCCGCAGGGGCACGATCGCGACGCCGCGGACGAGGGCCGCCGCGGGAGGCCTCGACCGGTCGCGCATGAACGCCGAGTCCGCCATCCCGGCGGCATCCGCGATGAACAGCGGCCGCCCCGTGCGGAGGATCGAGCCCGTCGTCCCCAGGTCCGCCCGGGCGCCGCGCGCCGGCAGCAGCGTCTCGATCTCCGGGCGCAGGCTCGGGTCGGTCACGTGCCAGGCGCTGACCACCACCGTCTCCCCGTCCGCGGCGAGCTCCTGCACCCAGGCGTAGCCGCCCATCCCCGCCAGCCGCTCGACCAGCTCCGCGAGGACGGCGTGGTCGTCGTCGCCCGCGCGCGCCGCGGCCATGAACGCGTCGGCGCGGATGCGCTCCCGCTCCGCGTCGAGCTCGGCGGACCGGCGGGCCGCGATGGACTCCAGCATGAGCGATGCCGCGGACGCCAGGGACGCCACGAACTGGCGGTCGAGGTTGTCGAACGGCGGGCGGGTGGCGTCGGTCCGGTTGAGGTTGACGGCCCCCACGATGGCGCCCGCACGCCGGATCGGCGCCCAGAGCTGCTCCGCCACGGGCAGTGCCGCCATGTGCCCGGCGAGCCCTGGCGTCCGGAACGAGAGCGCGCTGTCGCGCCCCGACACGTGGACGGCGGCGCCGGTGCGCAGCACTTCGGCGAAGCCCGACTCGTCGAGCCGGAGCGGCGCGCCGAGGACGTGCTCGCGGACGGAGGCGAGTCGAGCCGGGTCCGAGGCGTGGTAGGCCACCATGGCGAACTCGCCGCCGGCCGGCCGGAGCATGGCGACCCCGCAGCTCAGGCCGTCCGCCGCGGCGGCGCGCTCGGCCAGGGACTGGAGGACGTCGGTCTCGTCATCGGCGCGGCTCGCCGCCTCGAGGAACTCGGCCAAGAGCTCCAGGTGGTGGGCGGTGCGGGCGGGGGCGTTGTGCACGGGCTCGGTCGGGGTGGAGCCGGGCGCGACGCGGGCCCCCGACTGGCCGCTGAACCGGCTGGCGCGCAGGGTGGCGCGCACCGGGACGCCTGAACTGTAGCGCGCCCGTCGAGAACCGCCGCACCCCGAACGTGCTACCCGCCTCGGGAGCGCGGCCCGCCGGCGACACCGCGCCGGCGCCCGAGCGCTAGGCTCGTGGGGGACGAACCCCCGAGGCGGCTGACGCAACGGAGTGAACGACATGGCCGATGACCCGCGACCCGGCAGGCCCGCTTGGCGCGCCGCCGAGCGACGGCGCCTCGCGCGGTTCGCGGCTGGGTCGTTCCTGCCCGGCATCGGCTTCGCGTGGCTCGACGACGCGGGCCGGCCGGACCCCAGCCAGCCGATCCGCCTGTGGATCCACGCTCGGATGACGCACGTGTTCGGCCTCGAGGCGGTCCATGGCGACTACCCGCGGGCGCGCGACCTCGCAACGGCCGGGATCGCGCTCCTCGCCGAGCGGTTCGAGGACCGTGCGCACGGCGGCTGGTTCGACGCCGTCCCGCCGACGCCGGGACCCGTCACCGCGGCATCGGCCGTCGAGGCGACCAAGAGCGCCTACAGCCACGCCTTCGTCATCATCGCGGCCTCCACCGGCGTGGCTGCCGGCATCCCCGGGGCGCCGGCGCTCCTGCAACGCGCCCGGTCCGTGTTCCTGGGCCGCTTCTGGGACGAGGCTCTCGGCCGGGCGGCCGAGCGCTACGCGGGTGCCGACTGGACGGGCGCCGAGGCGTACCGCGGCGCGAACGCGAACATGCATGCGGTCGAGGCGTTCCTGACCACGGCCTCGGCGACCGGCGAGGAGGCCTGGGCGCGCCGGGCGCTGCGGATCGCCGACGGGCTGGTGAACGGCGAGGCCCGCGCGCTCGGCTGGCGCGTGCCGGAGCACTTCGACGAGCGCTGGCGGATGCTGCCCGAGTACAACGCCGGCCGCCGCGGGGACCACTTCCGCCCGTACGGGCTCACCATCGGCCACTGGCTCGAGTGGGGGCGGCTGCTGGTCGCTCTCGACGCGGCCCTGCCGGGTGGGCCGGCCTGGCTGCTCGAGGGCGCCGCGGCGCTGCTGGGCAACGCGGCCCGGGTCGGCTGGCCGACGCCCGACACCATCGGCTGCCCGTACACCGTGGACCTCCAGGGCCGGACCGTCGTTGACGCCCGGCTGTTCTGGCCCATGGCCGAGGCGGTGCTGGCCGCCGACGCGGTGGCCCGGCGGCTGGGCGACGCGAACGCCGCGGCGCTGGGCGAGCGCTGGTGGGCGGACATCGCCCGCTGGTTCGTCGATCGCGCCGGGGGGAGCTGGCACTCGGAGCTCGACGCGGCGGGGCGGCCGGCGAGCACGGTCTGGACCGGGAAGCCGGACACGTACCACGCCTACCAGGCGACGCTGTTCCCGGACCTGCCGCTCGGGCTCGGGCTCGGGCGATAGGGGCGCGCGGGGACGGGGCGGGCGCGGGCGCGGGCGGGGCGTCGAGCTCACGACCCTCGACGCGGCACCCAGCGGGGCGGGCCGTCGAGCTCACGACCCTCGACGCGGCACCCAGCGGCCCAACGGGAGGAGGAGCCTCGATTCGAGCCGCCCCGTGCCGTCGCCCGGAGGTCGGGCGGCCGACCCCTCAAGCCGAGGCCCCTGAGTGCGGCACCAAGCGGCTGGCCCGGAGGACGAGCCTCCCGTTGAGCCGCTGGGTGCGCTCCCGCGGGCGGGCTCCCGCGGGCGGGCTCCCGCGGGCGGGACCGCTCGTTGCGGCGCCCCGCGCGGCGGCCCGACGACCAGCCCCGGGGCGAGCCGCGTCGCAGCTCCCGGGCCGTGAAGCGGCATGGAACCCGCGGCATCGGGCGGGCGGACCGCCGGTCCCGAGGGTCGCCCAGCATGGACACGAGGGTCGCCGAGCACGGGAAGGGCTGCTAAGATGCCCACCGCGCCGACATAGCTCAGCGGTAGAGATC
>JAKAHL010000144.1 GCA_021815005.1 Chloroflexota bacterium | reverse complement strand
GCTCGAGGACATGCTGTGGCTGGCGCGGTTCGACGCTGCCGCCGAGCCACCGCCCGCGGGCCCGATCGACCTCGGGGTCCTCGCGAGCCAGGCCGTCGACCGGTTCGGCGTCGTGGCCGAGACGCGCCACGTCCGGCTGTTCGTGCACGCGCCGTCCCAGCCCGTCGTCATCGCGGCGTCGGCCGAGCTCGTGGACCGGCTCGTCGGCGTGCTGGTCGACAACGCCTGCAAGTACTCGCCGGACGGCGGGGCCGTGGACGTGACGGTGGGCGTGGAGTCCGGGCGCGCCTTCGTGGCGGTCGACGACGCCGGCCCGGGCATCCCCGAGGCGGAGCAGGCCCGGATCTTCAACCGCTTCCACCGCTTGGTCACGACTGCCGGCGAGGCCGGCGGCGCCGGCCTGGGCCTCGCGATCGGCGACGCGATCGTGCGCGCGACGGGCGGTTGCTGGGGGATCGGCGCGTCGCCCGCGGGAGGCGCCCGGTTCACTGTCAGCTGGGGCCGCGGCTCGGTCGGCTGAGAAGCGCCGTCGCGTAACGGGTTCGAAAGAGACCGGGCCCGAGACTCGGGGCATGGACACGAACGCCGAGGCCATCCTGCCCACCCTCCGCGGCACCGCCGGCCAGACGCTGGCGTCCGCCCCGCGTCGGCCGGCCGCCGGGGCCTCGACCATGCACCCCGACGGCCGCCCGGCCGCCCGGCCACCCTCCAGCAGCCCGTCGCCCGCCGCCCGGGCCGCGAGCTCGCCGCCTTCGCGGCGATCGGCGTGTTGAGCACGGCCGCCTGTGCCGGCCTCTACCTGCTCCTGCGCACGGCGACCGGCCCCGCGGCCGCGAACGCCCTCGCCCTCGTCCTGGCCGCCATCGGCAACACCGCCGCCGACCGCCAGCGGGCACTCGCCCCCGCATCCGCCCAGGCCCAGGAGTAGCGCCATGACCGCCATCGCCCCGCCGAGCACGGGCCGCCGTCAACCCGGACCGACGCCCGCGCCGGCCGGCCTGCGCCGCCTGCTGCCCCGCGAGCGCGCCGCAGAGGGCGCCTGGGTCCTGCCCGCCAGCGCCGGCGTGATGGCCCTCGCGGCCATCGTGTACCTAGTCAACCTGACCGTCAGCGGCTTTGCCAACGTGTTCTACAGCGGCGCCGCGTGGGCGGCGAGCCAGTCATGGACCGCGTGGTTCATGGGTTCGGTCGATCCCGCCAACTTCATCACGGTCGACAAGCCCCCGCTCGCCACGATGGTGATGGGCCTTTCGGTCCGCCTGTTCGGCCTGTCATCGGCGTCGATCCTGCTCCCCCCGGCGCTGATGGGCGTCGCCACGGTGGCGCTCGTGATGGCGACCGTGCGGCGGACGTTCGGCGCGCCGGCGTCGATCATCGCCGGCCTGGTGACCGCCCTGACCCCGGCCGCCGTCCTGATCTTCCGCTACAACAACCCGGACGCCCTGCTCACCCTGCTGTTCGCCGGCGGCGCCTATGCGCTCGTCCGCGCCCTCGAGACCGACCGCCTCCGCTGGCTCGCGCTGGCAGGCGTGCTGACCGGCCTCGCCTTCGAGACCAAGCTCCTGCAGGGATTCCTCGTCCTGCCTGCCTTCGCGATCACGTACGCCGTGGCCGGCCGCGGCTCGTGGCGCCGCCGCCTTGCGGGGCTGGCCGTCGCGGCCGTGTCGGTGGCCGCCGCCTCGGCATGGTGGGTGATCCCGATGACGCTGCTGCCCGCATCAGCCCGAGCGTTCGTGGGCGGGTCCTCCGACGGGACGGCGCTCAACCTGGTGCTCGGCTACGACGGCCTTGCCCGCGTCTTGGGCGGCAGCGCCGGCGGCGGCCAGGGCAACGGGGCCAACTTCTCGGGCGTGCCCGGGATCCTGCGCCTGTTCAACAGCGAGCTCGGTGGCCAGATCGGCTGGTTCCTGCCGTTGTCGGTGGTCGGGCTGGTGGCGGGGCTGGTCGCGCGCGCCCGTGCCCCGCGCACCGACCTGGCCCGGGCCGCGTTCCAGATGTGGGGCCTGTGGCTGGCCGTCAACGCGGTCGTGTACAGCCTCATGTCGGGCACCATCCACAGCTACTACGTGGTGTCCATGGCTCCGGCGATCGGCGCCCTCGTCGGCGGCGGCGTGGTCGCCCTGTGGCGGGCCCGCGAGCGGTACAGCTGGGCGGGCGTGCTGCTGGGCCTCGCGATGGTGGGCTCGGCCGGGGTCGCCCTCACCCTGCTCGACCGGACGCCCTCGTTCGCGCCCGGGCTCGGGCTGGTCGTGCTCGCAGTCACCGCGCTGACGGTGCCGGCGCTCGCGCTGCGGGCCGCCCCGCCCCTCCACGGGCTCCAGGTGGCGGCGGCCGGCCTCGGTCTCGCGATGCTGCTGGCGGGCCCGATGGCGTACGCGATCGACACCATGCAGACCGCCCACTCGGGCGGCGACCCCTCGGCCGGACCGACGGCGTCCGACGCCTTCGCCGACCCCGGCGGCCAGATCGCCCAGCTCGGCACGATGCCGGCCGGCGGGCCGAGCGGGAACGCCTCGTTCGGCGGCGGCATGGGCGGCTCCGGCGGATCCTCGCTGAACGCCGACACGCTGGCCTACCTCGAGGCCAACCAGGGCAGTGCCGCCTGGCTGCTCGCGGTGTCGGACTCCAACACGGCCGGGCAGATCGAGCTCTCAACCGGTCGCGCGGTGATGTCCACCGGCGGGTTCACCGGCAGCGACAACGCGCTCTCGCTGGCGCAGCTCCAGGCCTACGTGGCCTCGGGCCGGCTGCGCTTCATCCAGGTCGGCGGACGTGGTGGCGGGCCGGGCGGCAACAACGCATCGAGCGACATCGCCTCCTGGGTCCAGTCGGCGTGCGCCGCCGTGAGTGTCAACGGGACGTCGACCTCGATTTACGACTGCGCCACGGTCGCCGCGGCTTCGGCGAGCTGAGGCAGCAGCTTCTCGCCGGACGGTCTGCCCGCTTGCTCGAACAGCGGGCGGGCCGTCCGCGCGCGTGCGGCCGGCCGCGCTCAGCTGACGAAACGGTGGGCGGCTCAGCAGTCGAACAGCGACCAGCAGATCTCGTTGCGCACGCGTTGGTCATCGAGCACCAGCTCGCGGATCGCATCCGGGAGCTGGTCGCGCTGCCACCGGCACTCGACGCGGCCGGCCTGCTCGCTCTCGCCCCTCAGCGCCCCTGCTTAGCCCGGATCCACCGAACTGAGCCGGCCGGGCCGCTGACGAGCCCGTTTGCGGCCCGAAGCCACGCCGGCGTGGACGAATCGGCTGCGCAGACGGGCGAACGGCGGCCCGCTGAAGGTCAAACGTGGCCGCGTGGGCCGTCTCGGAACGCCCGGCGGCTGATTTCGCGCAGGCTGACGCCAGCCCTCGAGCAGCGGGGTGGTCGCCTGACGGTCAGGCGAGCAGCGGGATCGCCCGCAGCCGCGCGAGCGCGGAGAGGAACTCGGCGGCCCAGGGCCAGTCAGGAGGCAGGTGGAGCGTCTGGCGCCGGGCGCTCCGGGTGAGCCGCCCGACAAGCGCGAAGAAGCGTCGCCGGAGCGTCTTGGTCGTGACGATCCCGACGCCGAGTCCGAGCCGTGCGGTCCAGCGGGCGAGGTTGTGGGCGAGGACCTGGACCGCGAGCCAGGCGCCGTTGGCGGCGAACCTGCCCGACGGCAGGTGGTTGAGGCCCATCCCGTACTTGAGGTCGCGGATGGCGTTCTCGACCTCGGCGTGCCGGCGGTGGTCGGCCTCGAGGCTGAGCAGGTCGCCGATCCGGTCGGTGATGAAGGGGTGGTAGTCGTAGAGCGTGAGGAGCGCGAGCTGGGAGCCTTCCTTCGGTCGCACCCGGCGCACGATCAGCCGGACGGGCGTCGCGTCAGACTCGGCGGCGAACGGGGTGTACGTGATCTCCGCCACGTCGGCCCCGCCCTCGATCGGGTACGGGATCGGCGTCCAGGCATGTTCCGGCATGGCCTCGATGAGCGACCGCAGCCTCCGGCCGTGGAAGCGGGCCGTGATGGAGAAGCGGACGCCCATCTTCCGGCAGACAGCCACGACGTCATGGGCATAGAACCCCGAGTCCGCACGCATCGTGAGCTCGCCTGTGGCTCCCGCTCCCCGGACCCGCCCGATCGTCTCGCGCAGGAAGTGGGCAGATCCCCGGACCGTGGCGGCCCGGCCCTCGCGCAGGCGGGCCGCGAGGACGTCGCCCGACCCTGCCGCGACCGCGAGCAGGGGGTGATAGCCGCGGACGTGGGTGTACCCGTGGTGGACGGCACCCTCTTTCGCGAGGCCGTACGTCTCGCAGATCGTCGAGTCGAGGTCGATCGTGAAGGGCGCCGATCCCGGACCCGCTCCGGCGGCCCAGGCCCGGGAGAGGAGTGCCCGGCTCACCCGGTCGAGCTGGCGGACGTGGCCCCAGCGGAAGCTGCGCAGGAACGTGCCCACGGTGGAGGCGGCCTTCACCGTGAAGCCGAGGACCCGGTCCGCGCCCCCGGCCCGCAGGGCCGCCGCGTCGTCGATGCAGTCGCCGCCCGCGAGCGCCGAGGCGACCAGCGTGAGGAGCTTGTCGCCGACGTTCGCCCGGCCGGGTGCCGCCCCGAGGTCGAGGGACTCCCCGACGAGCTCGCGGAGGCCGAGGTGCTGGGCCAGGGTGGCGGGCAGCAGGAGGCCCGCGTCGGCAACCAGTTGCGCCCCGTCGAACGCCACGCCGAGCCGGTCGAGGTTGTGGGAAGATCGCATCCAGCAGGTGCTCCTCGGTTCGGTGCTGATGGGTTTCTCTCAAGGCCATCATTCCCGATCAGTTGGGCACCTGTTCTGCTGTCTCGGATCGTGAATCAAGCCGTGGGTTCGGTGGATCCGGGCTTACGCGCGCATTGTGGTGGCAGCCTGCGCCGCCCGGGACGTCGGGCGGACCTTGCCGAGCCGTCGGTCAGGGTCAGCGCCTGGCCGTCATGTTCAGGTGGGCTACGAACTCGACCGGATCTGTCCACCGGATCGTCGCCCGGGCCCCGTGAGAGCCCGGCGGCGCAGCATCTGTTCCGGTGGGCTACGAACTCGACCGATTCCACGCGGCCTCGCCGAGGCCAAGCACCCAATCGGCCTGACCATGCCGCACCTGTTCCGTGGGGCTACGAAACGCGACGGGTTCCGGCTCCTGCCGTGCCGCGATGGCCTCTGAGCGGTCGTGGCCCGGCTCACCACGTCGCGTTCGTAGCCGGGGGGAACAGCGGGGCCGTGCCCCGGCCCGGCGTGCGCCCCCGGGCGATGCGGCGCGCGCGCCCCGGGCCGCGTGCGCCGTACAGCGTGCGCCCCGGGACGGCGGCGTGCGCCCCTCGGGCGGCGCGTTGAACCGAGAACGGCACGGCCGGGTTTGTGGGGTGGCCCGCGACGCCCGGCCGGCTCAGTAGCCGTGCGGCCGGCCCCGGCGCGGCGGACGCTGGCCCGTGCGCTTGCGGACGTTGGGCGTCACCGAGCGGTCCCACGTGGGACGGTCCAGCCAGCGGGCCTGCCAGCCGTCGTCGTCGTCGTCGTGCTCGTCGCGAATGCCCGGGAACAGGTCGGTCGCGATCGCGCCGCCAGCGGCGTCATCGAGCTCGCCCAGCGCCGGCTCCTCGCCCGCGGGCAGCACCGTAACCTCGGTCACCTCGATCGCGGGCTCCATCGGCCCGCGCCCGCGTCCTGCGCCCGGCCGATGCGCCGCCGCCCGCTCCTTGGCCGGCAGCAGAGCGTCCCTCGCGGCCCGTTCCGCGGCCCGCGCGACGGTCACCGACGCGTCCTGCTCCAGCACGCGCAGCCGGACCTGCTGGATCTCGTCGCGCAGCGCGGCCGCGCGCTCGAACTCCAGCTCCTTCGCCGCGGCCCGCATGTCGGCCTCCATGCGCGCGACGAGCTTCTCCACCTCCGCCTTGTCGGCC
>JAKAHL010000143.1 GCA_021815005.1 Chloroflexota bacterium | reverse complement strand
GTGCCGTGTCCGGGCATCGGCGTGAGCCGCGGTGTGCGTCCACGCGACGGGACGGGCCGCAGGCGCCTCCCGCCGCGTGGACCCGGCGCGCGTGCGCTTCCGCCGGCGATGCAACCGTGCGCTGCCCGCACGAAGGAGCCGACCCTCGCAAGCGTTCGTCCGCCGCTCGGCCCGGATCGCCGCCGCACGATCCGTGCCGGAGCGGAGGCGATCGTGCGGCGGGCGCACCGTTGCAGCGCCAGGGGCAACAACCAGGGAGGGGCTGCCGACGCAGGCGAGCACCGTGGACGGGGAGGCGCTCACCAGCGGCAAGACGTCCTGCCCGTGGCCGTCGTCGGCGCGCACGCGCCCGTCTCGTCGCTGTGGGTGGCCATCGACAGCGCCGTGGGCAAGGGCACCACGTTCACCATCGACCTGCCGGCCGTGGATGCCCCGGTCACGGCCCCGACCGAGCCGCAGGCGCCCGGCGCGCCCGCCGATGCGGTCCGCAGTCCCGGCGCGACGATCCTGGTGGTCGAGGACGAGCCGTTGGTGCGCCGCGGACTTGTCCGGAGCCTGGCCAGCCTCGGCTACACGGTGGTCGAGCGGGCGGGGCCCGAGGAGGCGCTCGCCCTCACGGACGACGAGCTCGCCCGGGTGGACGTGCTGCTGACCGACGTGCTGATGCCGGGCATGACCGGACCGCGCCTGGCCGACGTGCTGGAGGGCCGACGACCCGGCCTCCGGACGCTGCTCGCGTCGGGGTTCGCGCCGGAACAGGCGCTGGAGTCACGCCCGGGCACCGCGTTCCTCGGCAAGCCGTTCTCCAAGGCCGAGCTGGCCGACGCGATCCGCGCCGTGCTGGAGGCCGACGAGAACAACGAGGGCTGAGCGAACGCTCGGCAGGCGCTGAGCCCGCGGCTCGGACCGGGCCCGCCGGGCGTCAGGCGTCCAGGCGACCGGCAGCCAGGACGGCCGCGCGCGCGTCACCCTGCTCGCCGAGCCGGGCGAGGATCTTGAGCTTGCCGAGCATCTGGGCCATGGGCGGGCCCATGTGCTGCGCGACGACCACCTCCACCCCGTGGTCGCGCAGGAACGTGGCGACGCGGGCGTGGTGGCCGCCCTCGGTGCCGACGTCGTGGAGGGCGTCCCAGGCCACCGGGTGCTCGTCCCAGGCGATGATCTGGCCGTCCACGACCTTGGCGATGGCGACGCGCGGCGCGCGGCCCCAACTGCCGTCGACCTGGCCATCAGGGGTGACGGGAACGCAGACGATCACGGTGGGACTCCTCATTGGCGGCGGGTCGGGAATGCCGGGGACGCCCTTGGGCTGGTGCCGCCCATTCGACCACGGACGGCGCAAGCATGTCGCGCCGGCCACCTTACAGGACCGGCGCCGGCTCCAGGTCCCCGGGCGTCGTGCGGGCCACCACCAGGCCCTGCAGCACGAGGCCCACGAGCACCATCCCCACGCCCGCCGCGGCGATGGGCGACAGCGGCTCGCCCAGCACCACCACGCCCAGCAGCGTCGCCACCACCGGGTCGGTCAGCATGAGCGTGGCCGCGGGGCCCGGCGGCAGGCCGTGGATGCCGCGCGCCAGCACCACGTTGGCGATGGCCATGGTCGCAACGCCCAGGTACAGCACCAGCGCGGCGCCGCCCGGCGAGGCCACCCAGCCCAGCGGCTGGCCGATGAGCAGCGGCGCCAGCAGCAGGCCGCCCAGCACGAAGCTCGCGGCCGGCAGCTCGATGGCAGTTGCATCGCGGTCGAGCTGGTGCTTGGCGGCCACGGTGTAGCTGGCGCTGCACAGCCCGGCCCCCAGCGCGAGCAGCAAGCCGAGCGGGTCGCCGCCGCCGAACTGGCCCTCGGATCGGAGGACCAGGCCCACGACCGCGATCCCCGTCGCGGCCAGCCAGCCGGCGGTGGGCCGGTGGCGGAGGAACAGCCAGCCCAGCAGGCCGGCGAACACGGGCTCGCTGCCCACCGCCACCAGCGTCCCGAGCGCCACGCCCACGCCGCTCACCGAGCCGAAGAAGAACGGCTGGTAGAGCGCCGCGGCAAGCGAGGTGACCACGATCTGGGGCCGGCGCCACAGGACCGGCAGGCGGGCCCGGCGGGCGCCCAGAAACGGCATCGCCAGCAGCAGGGCGAGCGCGCCGGCCTGGATCCGCAGGATGCCCACGGCCACCGGCGGAGCGGCGGCTGGCCCCAGCGCCTGGGCGGTGCCGGCCGTGCCGAACAGGACGCCCGAGACGATGACGAGCCACACGGCAAGGCGGACGGAGATCACCGCGAGAGGCTAGCGGGTCGGGGGCGCGCGCGGGGGGTCGGACCGCGCGCGCCGTCCGCGTCAGACGTCGGGCGAGAGCGGGTAACGGCCCCAGCGGCGCACCGCGTCGGCGATCGCCATGAGCGTCTCGTCGGTCACCGGGAAGGGGATCTCCCCGTGGTTGTCGCAGACCACGAGACCGCCCGGGCCGGCCGCCCGGACCAGCCTGCGGACCTCCGCCTCGGCGTCGGCGGCGGACCAGTGGCGCATCTCGATGCCGTTGAGCGCCCCCACGATGGCGAGCCGCCCGCGGCACAGGGCGGCGGCCTCGTCCACGTCGTCGAGCGAGCTGATGCCCACCCCGAGCGTGCCGGTCTCCGCGAGGTCGCCGATCACCGGGATGCTCCGCCCCGACGCCAGCATCGTGACGGTGGGGCCGGCCAGGCGGGCGATGACCCGCGTGGCGACGCGCTTGCCCGTGGCGCGGTAGAGCGCGGGCGGCACGATGGTGGAGGAAGCCATCGGGTCGAAGTAGACGAGGCCGGAGGCGCCGGCCGCCAGCTGGGCGTTGCCCCAGGCCACGGACCACTCCTCCACCACCCGGACGAGCCGGTCCCACAGCGGCCGCCGGTCGAGGACCAGCTGCAGGTACGGCTCGAACCCCATGAGCATGATCGGCAGCGAGTTGGGGCTGACCACCGCGCCGATGATCGCGACGTCGGGCCCCAGCCGCTCGCGCAGCCCGGCGATCGCCTCCAGCATCGCCATCGAGCGGGGCGAATCCTCGGGCCGGGGCGACTCGAGCAGGGGGATCCGCTCGGCGGTCACGATCGGGAGACCCGCGTTGGGCGGGCCGTCGTCGAACCAGAGGACCTCACCGCCCCACACCTCGTGCTCCAGCGGCGCGTACCAGCTGCCGGGCACGGCGTCCGCGCCGTACCGGTCGTGCAGGCGGACCTGGCCCTCGATGACGTTGCGCGGGTCCGAGTAGAACTCGCGGATGGAGATCCCCAGCGCCTGGCCGCCGTGGAGGGTGAGCGGGAGGATGAGCGGCACGCGGTCGGGCGTCTGGCGCGTGAGCGCCGCGACGACCCTGCCGAGGGGGGTGAGCTCCGGCACGCGGTCGGCGGTCATGCCAGCCGCCTCCGGTCGCGGCCCGCGTGGTCGGCCGCATCGCCCGTGCCGCCTGCCGCTCCGGCGAGCGGCGTCTCGGCCACCAGGTCGATCGAGTCCGCCGCGCTCCGACCCATCGCGTCCGCGCCCACCTCGCGCCACAGGCCGCCGTCGAACAGGTAGGGCGCGCCGCCCACCACGATCCGGGGCCGGCGCGCGAAGGCGTCGAGCTCCTTGCGCAGGGCCTCCACCCGCATGCACGAGCGGAGCATCAGCGTGGACACGAGCAGGACGTCCAGCTCGTCCTCGGCCGCGTGCTCCGCGAGCGCCTCGACGGAGACCCCGGCGCCGTAGTCGCGGATCGGGTAGCCCACCGCGCGCAGCGTCATCGACACGATCCGCTTGCCCAGCGAGTGATGGTCCTCGAGCGTGGCCAGGCCGATGCGCGGTGCAGGGTGGCGGCGCAGCTGCGACTCGGCCTCGATGGCGCCCACGATGTCCTCGGCCGCGCGCGCGGCCTGGTACACCTGCGACAGGGCCACTCGCCCGGCGCCCCACGCGTTGCCGATCGAGCGCAGGGCGGGCACGAGCAGGTTGTCCACACGGCTCACGGGGATGGGCGGCACCCTCGACCCGTCGAGCCCGGGCACCCCGACGACCCCCGACGCGAATGGCCCGGCGAGAATGCGCGCCGCCGTCACCCGGTCGGTGGACAGCAGGGCGCGCTCGAGGTCCGTGAGGTCCTGGCCGGCTCCCCGACCGTTCTGCATGGCGACTCCTCGGCCCGTTGGAACCGGGCCATCCTGACCTCCCTGGCCATGACGCGGCAGATGCCGGAGGTCCTATCGTCCTCCCGCGATCGGGGGGTCCAGTCGGGGGCCGCCCGCCCGGGCTACGATGGCCCCGCGCCGCCAGGGCGCGCCACGAGGCCCTCGGGGGGAGACGCGACCGTGACCAACCAGCTGCCCGCACGCATCCGCGCGACCGCCCGACGGCCGGGAGAGACGGGCGCCGACGTGCAGGTGACGCTCGACGAGCACGGGCTCACGGTCGGGGCCGCCGCGAGCGCGATGTGGTCGGCCGCCTATCGGGACGTGGCGGCCTTGGCGGTCGAGGGCGGCGTGGTGACGGTGGACCTCGGCCAGGGGCCCGGGGCCGAGCGCTGGCAGTTCGAACGCCTCGGGACCATGGCGGGGCTGCTGGTCCGGCTGCTGCGCGAGGGGCGGCTCCGCCAGCGGCTGGCGGACGGGCTGGTCGAGACGCGGCCGGGCACGTCCATCGACCTGGTCGAGTACGCGGTCGGGGCCGAGTCGGGCATCGCGCAGCTCCTGTACCACGAGCGCGGGGTGGTGCTGGCCCCCGTGGACGAGCGGCAACCGTGGCGGCGCATCCGCCGCGCGGACATCGGCGCGGTGGAGGTCGAGCCGTCCGTCGGCGGGGTGGCGGTGGGAGGCTCCGGGCCTAGCCTGGCCCCGGCCCCGGACGGCGGGCCGGCGCTGCGGCTTGTCCGCCTCGGCGCGGTCGCCACGGAGCACGCCAGGCGCTGGACCGCGCTGCGCGACGGGGCGATGGCCGACGCGACGGCGATCGTCACCGGCCTGGTTCCGGACGCGCCGTTCGGCACGCGGTCGCTCGCCTCGCTGCGGCTGCTCGAGGGGCGGCCGGCGTCGCCTGCGGCGCTGGGCGAGGCGTGGCCCGTCCTCGAGGCGGCGGCGCTGGGCGTGCCGCCGTTCGACGCCTCGTACCGCGTCCTGCGCGCCATCGGCGGCGGCGACGGGGCACCGCGCTGGATCGCCTGCGCGCCCGAGACGCCGGGCTCACCGGACCGGCCGAGGCTCTGGTTCCTGGTGGGCCTGCCGGGCAACCTGGTCGCCATGGAGCTCGTGAGCGACGGGGCCCACGCGACCTACCTGTTCCGCGTGCTGCCTCGGGCGTCGTTCGCGGGGTCGCTGCCGGACGGTGCGCTCGAGGCGGCGGTGGCCGATATCTCCGAGGCGCTGCTGGACGCCCGGTTCCTCCGCGAGCCGATGGCGCTCCCCGCCGCCCAGCTGGCGGCACCGGCCGCGCTGCGGTACCGGCTCGCGCTCGCTGCGCTCCCGTCGCTGGCCGCCGCGCGTCGGGCATTCGTCGCGCGGGTGGCCCACCGCGACCCCGCGTCGTGGGAGGGCGCCCTGCGGGACCTGGTGGCATGGCACGCGACGGCGCGCGATGATGGCGCGGAGTGGCCCGGCCGGGCCGCCGAGGAGGCGCAGATCAGCGAAGAGGCCGGCGACCCCGTCGGCTGAGGGAGCGGCTCGCGATGCCCACGTTCAAGCACCCGTGCCCCCACTGCGGGGCATACATCGAGCGGGACGCGGTCGCCTGCCCCTCCTGCGGGACGCGCGACCCGTTCACGCCGGGGCGCTGCCCCAGCTGCTCGGCCCAGATCGACGATCCGGCATGGGTCGCCTGCCCGCGCTGCGGCAGGCCGGTGAACGCCGCGCTCGCTGCCGCCCAGGCCGCCCAGGCGGCCCAGGCCGTGCCCGTCGCGCAGCCT
>JAKAHL010000142.1 GCA_021815005.1 Chloroflexota bacterium | reverse complement strand
GACGCACAAGGCGTCGGCGGGCGTTCGGCCGCCCGCCCGGCCTGCCCGGGTACCATGCGCGCGTGAGCCCGCACGGGATCGAGATCGAGCGCAAGTTTCGGCTCCGCGGGGCCCCGGACCCGGCGACGCTGGCGGCCCACGGCGCGCTGGCCCTGCGCATCGAGCAGGTGTACCTGCGGCTCGACCCGTCCGACCGCGCCGAGGCGGTGCGCGTCCGCCGGACGGAGCTCGCGGACGGGACGGTGTCCTTCCGCCGGACCGCGAAGCGCCGGGTAGGCCGGTTCAGCTTCGACGAGGCCGAGGACGCCATCTCGGAGGCCGACTGGGCGGCGGCGCTGGCCCGCGCCGATCCCGACCGCAGGCCGGTGCGCAAGACCCGCTTCGTCGTTGCGCACGGCGCCCAGGCCCTCGAGATCGACGTGTTCGACCAGCCCGCGGGCCTGGTGGTGGTTGAGGTGGAGCTGGCGTCGGAGGGCGAGCCAGTGGACCTGCCCGCCTGGCTCGGCGAGTGGCGCGAGGTCACGGACGACCCCCGCTACCTCAACGTCGAGCTCGCGCGCCGCGATGCCGGGGTGCCGCCGTTCGGCTGACGCCCTAGGGGTGCGTGACGAGGTGGAACAGCACCACGAACAGCACGCTCGCCACGAGGAACCCGGCGCTGATCCCCGCGACCAGCAGCGGCAGCCCGCCCCGGTCGCGCACCGAGCGCCTGACCGCGTCCTCGCCGAAGTGGAACGTGGACACGTCGAGGTCCTGCCAGCGCTCGATGTCGGCGTGCAGCTCCCCGGCGTCGGCGTAGCGCTCGTCGGGGTTCTTGCGCAGGCACTTGGTCACGATGGCCTCGACCGGCGCGGGCACGTGCGGGTCGATCTGCCGCAGCGAGGGCAGCGGCGCGTTGACGTGCTGGGCCATGACGGCGAGCGGGTTGTCGCCCTCCCAGGGCACGTGCCCGACCAGCATCTCGAAGAGCATGATCCCGAGCGCGTAGACGTCGGTCCGCGCGTCCCCGCGCTTGCCCTCCACCTGCTCGGGCGCCATGTAGTCGGGCGTGCCCATCGTGGACGTGAGCCAGCGCCAGGTGAGGCGGCGGGCCCCCGCCATCAGGGCGATGCCGAAGTCCGTCACGACCACGCGCCCGCCCGGGGTGACCAGCACGTTCTCGGGCTTGAGGTCGCGGTGGCTGATGCCCTGGCGGTGCGCCGAGGCCATCGCGTCAGCCAGCTGCGTCGCGATGTCGATGGCCCGCGGGATCGGCAGGTGCCCGTCTCGGCGCTCCACCTCGCGCAGCGTGACGCCGTCGATGTACTCGAGCACGAGGTACGGCCGCGTCCGGTCCTCGCCCAGGTCGTACGAGCGCTGGATCCCGGGGTGGTCCAGCCTGCCGACGATCTCCATCTCGCGCCGGAAGCGGTCGAACGCGCCGACGTCGCCCATCATGGCGTCGTGGGGGACCTTGATCACGACGCGGCGCCCGCCCGGCTCCTCGGCGAGGTACACGTCGGAGAACGCCCCGTGCCCCACGGCCTCGATGATGGCGAATCGGTCGAGCGCGTCGCCCGGCCCGAGCGTCCCGACGCTCACCGGCGCCACGGGAAGCGCCAGCCGCCGGTCGCCGGCTCTGGGCCGCCGCCGAGGGCGGTCACGCGGAGGGTGATCACGCTCGCATTATCGTCGCCGCCCGCGGCCGCCGAGCGGGCCACGAGGTCGGCCACGCCTGCCCGCAGGTCGCCCGACAGGGCGGCCATCGCCTCCCAGCTCGTGATGCCGCTCCACAGGCCGTCGGTGCACAGCAGATAGGCGTCGCCCACGGCCGGGGCGCTCTGGCGCTCGTCCACGCGGACGATGGGGTCGCCGCCGATCGAGCGGGTCAGGAGGTGTCGCCCTGGGTGCGTCAGGAGCTGCTCGGGCTTGATGACCCGCATCCGGACCAGCTCGCGCGCCTGGGTATGGTCGCCGGTCAGGAGCTCGATGTCGCCGGCGCGGAGGCGGTAGAGCCGGCAGTCGCCCACGTGGGCCACGTTGCCGGACCGCCCGGTCAGGGCGATCGCGGTCAGCGTGGTCTGTCCGTTCCGGCCCCCGGGCTCGAGGCCCAGCCTCGGGTTGGGATCAGACGCCGCCGCCCGCCGCCGCTCTGTCGCGGGGAGCGGCTCTGCCCCGACCGGATCCCGGTCGAACGCCACCGGGTCCACGAGGTCGCCAGCCAGACACGCCTGGTTCGCCTCCTCGAACCCGGCCCGGAGCAGCTCGCCCGGCCTCGCCGCTGCGTCGGGTGAGCCCATCCTGCGCAGCAGGCGGCCCATGGCCGTCCGGCTGGCCAGCTCCCCGTTGCTGTGCCCGCCCAGCCCGTCCGCGACGGCGATGGCGATCCCCGGCCCCTCGAGCCGGGCCCAGGCCAGCTCGTCGTTGCCCGGGGAGCGCACCGACCCGAGCTCGCCCAGGACCGCCCACCCCAAGCGGTCCTCGTTCTGGTCCCGCACCGGGCCGCAGGCGGAGAGCGCCGCGACCTCGACCCGGACCCAGCCGTCGGGCAGGCCCCCGTCGGCAACGGGGGCCTGGGGGCTGGCGGCGGTGGGCGGCAATCCGGCCACGGACGACCCGGTTCGGCTGGGTGGTGCGGGGTGTCGCTGCGCGGGGTCGCTGCGCGCTAGGCCGCGTCTGCCTTCGCCGTGGTCGGCCGGACCAGCACGCTGCGGTTCGTGGACCGCGAGTTGGCGACCAGCCAGACCGCGCCGATCGCGACCCACGCGGCATCGAAGCCGAGCGCGAGGACGGTGTCGGCCTGGGTGCTTCCGCCCGAGGCGATCGACAGGCCGACGACCGCGAACAGCATCGCGAGGTTGGCGACGGTGCCCAGGATCGGCACCAAGATGTGCTTGGCGGCGTTGCGCTCCGCTCGGTGCCAGAACGCGAAGATCACGATCAGGTTGGTCATGCCGTAGACGAGGAACGTCCCGACATTGGACGCGAGGATCGTCTGGAGCAGGTTGTCGGCCGAGAGCACGCCATAGGCGCCGATGGCCGCCGACACGCCGGCCAGCGCGAGCACGCCGTAGTGCGGTGTCGCGTACCTGCCGTGGAGCGTGCCCAGGATGCTGGGCATCTCCTTGTCGCGGCCCATGACGTAGGTGATCCGGACGCCGGTGTTGAGGCAGGCGAGCGTGGTCCCGACGAGCGCGATGAGCACGGTCGCGGCAAGGATGAGCGCGAGCGGGAGGCCCGTCCCGCCAAGCATGTGGTCGCCGATGAACCGCACCATGTCGCCGACCGGCGCGCCCGACGCCGCGGCGGCCGCGTAGCCGCTGACCGTGGATGTGGCGCCCGACGGCCCGGCAGCCGGGTAGGTCAGGCTGCTGTTGACGAACAGGTTGGCCGAGACGTACTCGAGCACGTACGCGATGCCGCCCTGGATGGCGAGCGAGAGCAGGACGGCGCGTCGGACGTCGCGCTTGGGGTTGATCGCCTCGGCGCCGAGCGCGGTGACGGACTCGAAGCCCACCAGCAGGAGGATGGCGATCGTGCCCTGGAACAGGACGTTCGACATCGAGTGCGGCAGGACGACGGACGTGATGCCGTCGTGGACATACCCGGCGTCGGGGTGCGTGAGCCGGTAGGCGACGGCGAGGGCGGAGAAGACCACGAGCGCCGTCAGCTGGATCACGTTGATCACCACCGCGGTCATCGTGGAGCCGGAGATGCCCCGGAACGCGATGGCGCCGGTCAGCGCCGCGAACAGGACCGTGACGCCCACCTCGACGGGTGTGGACAGCGTGACCCCGAACAGGCCGACGATGTACACCACCAAGACCCCGGTGAAGGCCACCATGATCCCGGGGTAGATCCAGTAGTAGAGGTGCGAGACCCAGCCGACGATGAACTTGGCCAGGCGGGCGAACTTGTAGTGGAACGCCTCCTCGCGCTCGAGGAACGCCGCCTCGGCGAAGTAGTAGGAGGACCCCGCGCCGGCGTTCGCGTAGAGGTTCGCCAGCTCCGAGTACGAGAGCGCGGTCAGGAAGGCGAGGACGAGAGCGAACAGCAGGCCCGGGACCATGTCGGGCGCCGTTGTCTGGCCGGCAACCGCCTGCAGGGATTGCGACTGGAACGTCGTCCACAGGAACGCGCCCGGCGCGATCAGCGCCATCGCGTTGATCGTCAGGCCAGTCAGGCTCAAGGTCCGCTTCATGCCGCCTGCGTCGGGCGCAGGCGTTGTCGGCGCGGAGGCCATGGGTTGCGCCCTCCTAGGCCAGTGGCCGTCTGCCACCGGTGGCCGGATGCTGAGGGCAGGCGTGCGGGGGCCACAGGGAGGAAGTGGGGAGAAGCGGATGCGGGAGGGTTGCATTGGCCTTCCCCTCCGGCCACGGGAATGGGTCGGGCGCGTTGCGCCGGGCCTAGCGGAAGGACTGCGCGCCCGTGACGCGCAGGGCATAGCCCGAGGACCGGACGTTCCGGAGTCCCGGGTGCCCCGCCCCGATCAGCTTCGCGTTGAGGTGCGTCAGGTGGGTCCGAAGCAGGTCCGCGTCCGCATCGGGGCGGCCGGGCCAGACCGCCCGCAGCAGGGTCCGGTGGTCCACCACGTCGCCGCGGCGGAGCGCGATCAGGACGAGGAGCTCGAACTCGGTGGGCGTGAGGACCAGGGGCTGCTCGCGGACGCTCGCCTCGCGCCGGCCCGGGTCCACCACCAGGCCGTCGGGCAGGGGACCGGCGGCCGGTCCCTGGCTCGGGGCGCCGACCCGGCGCAGCAGCGCGCGGAGTCGCGCCAGCAGCTCAGGCGGGCGGAACGCGGCGTTGAGCACGTCGTCCGCACCGGCGTCCAGGAGGGCGACGACCACGCGGTCGTCCGGATGCGCGGACAGGGCGAGGATCGGCAGCCGGACCCGGCCGAGGATCCGCGGGATCAGTTCCACGGCAGGCCCGTCGCCGAGCCGGTCGCCAACGATCACGAGGTCCGGTGCCTCGTCCGCGACGCGCGCCAGCGCTGACGCGCCGCGGTACGCGGTGACGGCCTCGATGCCCGCCTCGCCGAGCATGTGGACGATCTCGCCGACACGGCGCGGGTCGCCGTCGGCGACGAGCGCCCGGATGCGCGCATCGGTGACGCGGACGACGCCGTGCCCTGCCCCGTCCGTCGGACCGGCCGGGCTCATCGGCGAACTCCGTGAGTGGGCGCCGGCCGGGGTCCCGCCGTCGTCGCCATCGCTCGGCGTCCCTCCTCGCGTCAGGGTTGGCGGTGCCGCTCGCGCACTGCCCGGGCCGCGCAGCGTACCGGCCCGGCGCGCTTCGGTCCATCCCCGTCCGCTCACGGCCGGGTTGCGTGGCGATTGCGTTGCTGGCCCGGCCCAAGTTGGCCCGGCACCCGGTGACGGCACAGGGACCGTGGTGGCCCGGACGGGTATGATCCCGCTGATGACCGACCGAGGAGCCCCGATCCCCGACGGTGCGCCGGCCTGCCCGTTCGTCGCCTTCGACGACGATCGCGACGCGCGCTCGACCGCGCCCGACCATCGGCACCGCTGTTTCGCGGAGCCCGTCCCTGCCCCACGCGCGCTCGCGCACCAGGACGCGTACTGCCTCTCACCGGCCTTCGCGGTCTGCCCCGCGTTCCAGGACTGGGCCCGACGCGAGGCCGCGGCCGCCCGCCCGGGGCCGTTGGCGCCTGAGCCGGCCCCGCGCCCCCGCGACGACGAGGCTGCGGCGCCGAGCTTTCGTGCCTATGGGCTCGCGAAGTGGCTCGCAGAGGAGATGTGCCGTGTCTTTACCGAGGAAACCGGTATCGCCACGATCTGCCTGCGCCCCGTCGCCGTCCTCGCCGGGGAGAGCGATTACGAGCGCTTTGCCATGGCGCCGGCACGCGGTCCGGGACTCGGCGCCTTCATCGACCTCGCGGATGTCGTGGCGGCGACGCGGCTC
>JAKAHL010000141.1 GCA_021815005.1 Chloroflexota bacterium | reverse complement strand
GGCCGGGGCGCCGGACCGGGGCGGGCCGCGGCGCCGGACCGGGGGCGGGGCCGCGGGACCCGGGATGCCGCCACGCGCGCGATCAGGCGCCCTCATGCCCGTCTCACGGTGCCGGGCGTAGGCTGTCGGGGCTGGCGCCCCGCCGGCCAGACCGGGCGGCGCGCGGCGAGCATCTCGAGGACCCCGATGTACACCCGGTTCCATGAATTCCAGGCCCCAGGCGTGTGGTGGCTGCTCGGCCTCCTGTGCATGGTCGTGCTCGTGGGCGCGATCGCGTGGCTCGTGATCGCCGCGGTGCGAGGCGGCCGCGCCAGGCCGCCGGCGGGACAGTGGCAGCAGCCCGCGCCGCCGTTCTATCCCGGGCCGGCCATGACGCCGCCCTCCCCGCCGCGGCCGAACCCGCACGACATCCTGCGCGAGCGGCTCGCGCGGGGCGAGATCACCGTGGAGGAGTTCGAGCGGACCAGGGCCGCCCTCGGCCCGGAGACGCCCGGCACGCCGCCGCAGCCGTCGGCGTAGCGCCCGCGCCAGCACACTCGCCCGCGCCGACGCCGCGTCAGCGCCCCGCGAGCACGGCCAGCGCCGCGACCACGACCGAGCCGGCCGCCATCGCGGCGTCGACCCGCGACCAGCGCACCTCGCGGTAGCGGCTCCGCGGGCCAGACCCGAACCCGCGGGCGTCCATCGCGAGCGCCAGCCGGTCGCCGTGCCGAACCGCGAGCACCAGCAGCCCCACCATCAGACGGGGGTGCCAGCCCATCCGGAGCCCGCGGATCCGCCGCGCCTGGCGCAGCGTGGTCAGCTGGGCGGCCAGCCGCGGCACGGCCTGGTACGCGGCGAGCGCGCCGTAGGCGAACCGCTCCGGCGCGTGCGCCTGCTGCACCAGCGCGTCCACCAGGCGGGTCGAATCGGTGGTCTGCCCGAACACCACGCCCACGGCCGCCACCGCCACGACCCGCGCCGCCACGCCGGCGCCGCCGAGGACCCCCGGCAGGGTCAGCCGCAGCGGCCCGATGACGCCGAGCACTGCGCTCGCCGGATCGGAATTCGCGCCCGCGAACAGCGTGTTCGTGAGGCCGATGCCCAGGGCCACGGTCCACAGCGGCGCCACGCCGCCGACGAGCCGCCGGATGCCCACCCGCCCGAGCGCCAGACCGGCGACCACCGCGGCGGCGGCGACCACCGCGGCCGGCCGGACGTCGTACGAGAACGCGAGCGCGACCAGCCACAGCAGCGCGATGCCGAGCTTGAGGAGCGGGCTCGTCCGGCCGAGCGGGCTGGCCAGCGCGCGCTCCTCCACCTCCAGCCGGCGGACGATCACCGCGCGGCCTCGTCACTCGCGACTCGCCCGCGTTCCAGCCGGACCACCCGTGTGGCGAACGAGGCGATGAACCGCTCGTCGTGCGTCGCCGCCAGCACGGCGGTCCCCGCCGCGACCTGCTCCGCCAGGATCGCCTCGAGCGCCTCGCAGCCGCGCCGGTCCTGGCCGAACGTGGGCTCGTCGAGGACGAGCAGGCGCGGCGCCCGGACGAGGGCCGGGGCGAGCGACAGGCGCCGCTGCTCGCCTCCCGAGAGCGCATACGGGCTGCGGGGGCCGAAGGCGTCGAGGGGCAGGCCCAGCCTCGCCATCAGCGCCTGGGCGCGGGCAGCCACCGACGGGTCGTCGGCGCCGAGCCCAGCCATCACCTCGTCGCGCACGTTGGCGGCGACGAACTGCGCCTCCGGGTCCTGGAACGCGAACCCGGCCAGGCGCGCCAGCGCGGCGGGGCGCAACCGGGACGGGTCCGCGCCGCCCAGCCGCACCGTGCCCTCCAGCGGGCGGAGCAGGCCCGCGAGGAGCCGGGCGAGCGTGGACTTGCCGCTGCCGTTGGGGCCGACGAGGGCGACCCGCTCGCCGGCGCGGATCTCGAGATCCACGCCGTCCACGGCGGCGGGCCCGTCATACGCGAAGCGCAGGCCGCGCGCCACGAGGACCGGCCCGGTGGCGGCCGGCCCGGCCGTCGGCTGCCGCAGCGCCCGCTCGATGGCCGGCTGCGGAGCCGAGCGCCCCGTCGGCGAGCCGCCCGGCAGCCACGTCCCCGATGCCTCGATCTCGGCGCGCGAGCGGGCGAGGACGTCGGCCGGCGTCCCCACGTCGATCGGCCGGCCGTCCGCCCCCAGCGCCAGCACGAGGTCGGCGAGCGGCCACGCCACGTCCACGCGGTGCTCGACGAGGACGATCGTCGCCGCCCGCGCGGCCCGGACCGTGGCGAGGCGGTCCGCGAAGGCGCGGGCGCCGGCCGGGTCGAGGTTGGCGGTGGGCTCGTCGAGGACCAGGATCCCGGGACGGGGCGCCAGGGCTCCGGCCAGCGCCAGCCGCTGCTGCTGCCCGCCCGACAGGCGGGTCGTCCGCCGGCGCTCCAGCCCTGCCAGCCCGGTCTCCGCCAGGGCCTCGGGGATCCGCGCCCGCATCGCCCCGGGCGCCCAGCCGCGGCTCTCGAGCCCGAAGGCCACGTCGTCCTCGACCCGCTCCATGACCAGCTGGCTCTCGGGATCCTGGAACACGAGCCCGACGAGGGCGGCCACCTCCGGGCCGTGCGTCGTGGCCGGGTCGAGACCGCCCACCTCGAGCGCGCCCGACCAGTCGCCGGGCAGCTCGCGCGGGACCAGGCCCGAGAGCGCCAGGGCGAGCGTGCTCTTGCCGGAGCCCGACGGCCCCACGATCAGGAGGCAGTCGCCGGGCGACAGATCGAAGCTGACGTCGGCAAAGGCCGGCGCCGGGCGGTCGGCGTAGCGGAAGGTTGCCGCCGCCGCCCGGACCCGGCCCGGCTCACCCAGCCGGGAACCCCTTGAGGGCGCCCGCGTCGCGGAGGCTCCGCGCGAGGAGCACCGAGCCGCCCGCCGTGATCGCCAGCGCGGACACCGCCATGCACAGCCCGATCCAGAGCTGGACATCGAGCGCATTGGTTGGGTACCAGACGATCCAGTCGTGGATCCACGCGGCCGCCGCCGACGCGATCGAGGCGATGGCGAGCACGGGGAACGCCCAGGTGCGGTAGCGGGCCACGAGGAACACCAGCTCCGCGGCCCCGCCCTGCACCAGGCCCGACAGGATCGCGTCCGGCCCGAACTGGCTGCCGATGACGGCCGACAGGCCGGCCGCCACCAGCTCCGCGAACAGCGCCGCGCCGGGCTTGCGAACCACGAGCGGCGCGAGGACCGCCGGCACGAGCCAGACCCCGTAGAACAGGTTCTGGGCCGGGGGGAAGAACGTGAACACGCCGCCGGTCGCGCCCCACAGCACGTTCCAGACCTGGAACACCACCCCGAAGACCACGCCGATGATCGCGGCCACCACAATGTCGCGGGTCCGCCACCCCAAGCCCCCTGAGGCAGACCCAGCGCGGGACACCGTTGACGCCATCGCCCGACAACCTCCACGAACAAGATCGCCGCCCCCGGATTGCGGGGACGGCGGTAGCCGTGGTGGGCCTGCTTCCTACACCGGTACGAGCCGGATCAGGTTCAGCGGGTCTGTGGCCGAAGCCACACTCTCAGCGCGCTGGGCGCTCCCCGGAGGCGTATGCAATTACGGCGGGAGTCTAGCACCGTCGCGGACGCTCGCCGCCGCGGGCCCCCGCCGCCCGGATCCTCGCCCCGGCGGCATGTCGCCATGAGGGTCAGCTGGCGGCGGGCGCCGCCGGCACCTGCGAGCGCAGCCACGCCACGACCTCGCCCAGCACCTGCTCGTGCGACGGCTCGTGGTGGCACTCGTGGCGGAGGCCCGGCCAGACCCGGCGCGTCACGTTGCCCTTGCCCTCGAACACCGCGCTGGCGGCGGACGGCACGATGGGGTCCGCGCCGCCATGGAGCACGTACGTCGGGATCGGCATCGAGCCGAGGCCAGGCAGCAGCGCCTGCAGGCGGTCCTGCTCCCGGAAGGCCTCGGACGCGAAGCGGACCGTGGACGTGCTGACGCACAGGGGGTCTGCGTCCACCCGCTGCTGCACGGTCGGATCGGTGGACAGGCCGTCAGGCGGCAGGCCGTTGGACAGCCGCAGCCTCGGCACCACGTGCTGCAGCGCGGCCGCGAGCCGCTTCTTCCAGGCGGGCTGGGTGGCATCCACGGCGGGCGCGGACAGGACGAGCAGGTCGGGCATGGGGCGGGCGCGATCGTTGAGCACGTACCCAGCTGCGATCAGCCCGCCCAGCGAGTGGGCGTAGATCGCCACGGGCAGGCCCGGCCGCTCCGCGCGTGCCGTCTCGAGGCGGCTGGCCAGGTCGTCGTGGAGGAGCCCCCAGGAGTCGACGTAGGCGCGGTACCCCGCCGATCCGCCGAACCCGCGGTGGTCGTAGCCGTACACGTCAATGCCCGCCTCGGTGAGCGCGGCCGCGACGGTCTCGTACCGCCCGGCGTGCTCGCCCAGCCCGTGGACGACCAGCGCCACCGCCCACGGCTCGCCCGCGGGCGCCCAGTGGATCGTCCGCAGCGTGGTCCCGTCGGGCATCTGGGCCGTGCCCTCCGCCGGGACGACCGGGGTGCCAGGCGCCAACGCGGTCATGGTCAAGTGCCTCCTGCGTCTCCCCCGCGCCCAGACGGTACGCCGTCAGGCCCACCGGCGCGAGCCCGCCTGCGCCGACCGGCGCGAGTTCCCCTTCGCCGCCCCGCGACGGGCGCCAGGCCGGCCCTGCAGGCCCGGCAGGCCGCCGAGCCGCGAGCCGAGCCGGCCCGCGCTCCCCTATCCGGAGACGCGGACCACCCAGCGGCCCCGTGCCTGACCGTCGTGGATGGCGTCCAGCGCGGTCTCGACGGAGTCGAGGGCAACCTCCGTGACGCCGTCCGCGAGACCGCGCGGCAGCAGGTCGGTGGCGAGCCGGCGCCACAGCGCGCGTCGCGGCCCGATGGCCATGTTGGCCGAGTCCATCCCCAGCAGCGCGCACCCGCGGAGGATGAACGGGAACACCGTCGTGGCCAGGTCAGCCCCGGACGCGTTCCCCGTCGAGGCCACCGCGGCACCGATGCGCAGCGTCCGCAGGACGTATGGCAGCGTGGCCGTGCCGACCGTGTCCACCGCCCCGGCCCAACGCTCCCGCTCCAGCGGCCGGCCGGGCGCGGTGACCTCCTCGCGGGTCAGGAAGCCGCTGGCGCCCAGATCGCGCAGGCGGTCGTGCTCGCCGGGCTTGCCCGTCGCCGCCCACACCTCGTGACCGCGCGAGGCCAGGATCGCGACGGCCGACGATCCCACGCCCCCTGAGGCGCCCGTCACGAGCACCGGGCCGTCGCCGGGTCGCAGGCCCCGCTCCTCCAGCGCCACCACGCTCATGGCCGCGGTGAAGCCCGCCGTCCCGATCTCCATGGCCTCCCTCGCCGTGAGACCGTCCGGCAGCGACACCGCGTAGCCCGACGGGATGCGGGCCAGCTCCGCGTACCCGCCGTGACGGGCCACGCCGATGTCGTAGCCGTTGGCGAGCACCTGGCTGCCGACCGGGAACGCATCGTCGTCGGAAGCGACCACCGTGCCCGCGAGGTCGATCCCCGGGATCAGCGGATAGCCGCGGGCAACTCGCCCGTCCTCGCGCGCGGCCAGGCCGTCCTTGAAGTTGACGCCGGACCAGGCGACGCGGACGGTGATCTCGCCGGCCGGCAGGTCCTGGACATCCACGTCGCGCAGGCCGCGGCCGAAGACGCCGCCGGCGGGCTTGTCCACAACGAAGGCGCGAAACGAGGCGGGCAGGTCTGACATGGGCGGATCATAGGCGCCCGGCCCCGCGTCCCGGCGGCGCGGCGGCGCGCCGCCGGGGATTGCAGTTCGGTTGCGCCCCAGCGCACGGCCTGTCGGCGGCCAGTGACCTTGTCATGGCAAGCGGCCAGGGAATCTGTCACTGGTTGCGTGATGAGTATGGACGTCGCCAGGGGTGATCGGGGCCGGGCTT
>JAKAHL010000140.1 GCA_021815005.1 Chloroflexota bacterium | reverse complement strand
GGCCCCGGTGGCGAGGTTGCCGGGCCAAGCCCGACGCCGGGCCGCCGGTCTGGCCCAGTTCGGCCTGCCCGGAGCACCGAGCCGCCGCCGGGCCGCCGGGCCGCCGGTCTGGCCGGCGCGGCCGGCACACCGGCACACCGGCACACCGGCCTACCGGCGCTCGAGCTGGGTCTCCTCCGCGAACCGCTCGCGCTCGACCGGCGTGGGGCGGAGCCTCTCGGCCTCCTCCGGGCCCGGCGCCACGGCCGCCAGGTCCAGCGCCCAGCCCCACGACGGCAGCTCGCGCAGCAGGCGTCGTCCGGTGAGGTCCAGGTGCACCGGCGTGACCGACACCCGCCGGTTGACGATCGCGTGGAAGTCCGTGCCGGGCAGCGCGATCCCCGACGGCGGCGGCCCGCCGATCCAGTAGTACGGCATGCCCCGCGGGTCCACCCGCCCGATGAGCTGGTCCTGGTAGACACGCTTGCCGAGACGTGTGACCTCGATCCCGGCACAGTCCTCCGGCGCGACCGCCGGCACGTTCACGTTGAGCAGCTCGCCGTGGCGCAGCCCGTGCTCGAGGATGTTCCGCGCCACGATGGCCGCCGCCACGCCGGCGAGCCTGAAGTCCACCTGCTCGGAGTACTCCTGCGAGATGGCGAAGGCTGGCGTGCTGTTGATGATCGCCTCCATCGCCGCCGAGACCGTGCCGGAGTAGGTGAGGTCGTCGCCGAGGTTGGCGCCGTAGTTGATGCCCGAGGCCACCAGGTCGAACTTCTCGTCGAAGAAGCCGAGCAGGCCGAGGCTCACGCAGTCCGTGGGGGAGCCGTCGATGGCGTAGCCGACCGACCCGTCCGGGAGCGTCCGCTCGCGCACGCGCAACGGTCGGGTCAGCGTCTTCTGGTGGCCCACCGCGGACTGGTTGGAGTCCGGCGCCACGACCACCACGTCGCCCACGGCCTCGAGCGCGCGCTTGAGGGCCAGGATCCCGTGCGACTCGATCCCGTCGTCGTTGGTCACCAGGATCCGCGGTCGCGAGGTCCACGCGTCCAGCGGGCGGCCCATCCGCCGCAGCGCGCGCTTGCCGCCGCGGGCCCCGGCGAGCGGCTCGCCTCGCTCCTTGTCGACGTCCCGTCGCTCCGCGCGCGCCCGCTCCCGCGACATCTCCGGGCGATCGGCCGGGCGATCCGCGCCTGCGGGGCTCACGAGTCCGCCTCGGCTCCGTGACGGCCCGACTCCACCTCGTCCGGAGCCGGGTGGCGCCCGCCGAGGACGTCCGCGACGTCCTCGTCAAGTCCGGGGACGGGCTCCTGCGGGCGGCGAACCGCGTGGCCCTCGCGCTCGGCCAGGCGCCGGGCCGCCCGGTCCGCAACGGTGCCGCCCTCGCGCGAGCGCTCGAACCAGTGGAAGAAGAAGGCCGACAGGACGGCGGCGATGGGGATGCCGAAGATGGCGCCCGCGAAGCCGGCGATCTTGGAGCCGACGATGACCGACCCCAGCACGACGATCGGGTGGATGCCGACGGCGCCGGCCATCAGTCGCGGCTGGAGCACGTTCATCGTCACGAACCAGCCCACGGCCATGATGGCCAGCACGATCGCCGGCGTCGGGAACGAGGTCGTCAGCAGCGCCACGGCCACGGGGGGCAGCCAGGACACAAACGGCCCGAAGAACGGGATGGCGTGCAGGACCCCCGCGGCCACGGCCGTGACGCCACCGTACTGCAGCCCGAAGGCGACGTTCACCGCCGTTGCCAGCAGGCCGAACAGGATCCCCATGACCAGCTGCGTGCGCAGGAAGCCGCCGAAGGAGCGGGCGACGCTGCTCTGGACGAGCCGCGCCGTGCTCGTCTGGCTCGGCGGCACGAGGCGGTAGACGAACGCGAGCGCGTCCTCCCGGTCGATCGCCAGGTAGACCGACAGGATGGTCACGATCAGGATGTCGCCGATCACGGAGATGCTGGCGACCGCGACCTCCTGGAGCACGCCGCCGAGCTGCCCGGCCCACTGGTTGAGCGAGGCCCAGATGGTCTGCGCCTGGCCGACCAGGTCCACGTGGAAGCCCAGCGAGTCCAGCCGTCCCTGCACGCTGGCGAGCAGATCCACGAACTGCGCGTACAGCGTCTTGTCGGTGGGCAGCTGGGCGATGGACGGGGCCAGCGCCGCGGAGACCTGGACGATGACGCCGACCAGCAGGCCCACCACCACGAGGTAGACCAGGATCACGGCCAGGAGGTCCGCGATGCCGGGCAGGAGCCGCTTGACCAGGTTGATCAGCGGCAGGATCGCGAACGCCAGCAGCCAGGCCAGGAAGAAGACCAGCACCACGTCGCTGAAGAACGTGAGCACGCTCGCCACGTCCGCCATGACGACAAAGCCCAGCGCGATGACGGCGAGGACGAGGACGGCGTCCACCAGGCGCCGCTGGCGGTCGGTGAGCTCGTTGGGCATGGCCACAGCCTACGACGCCGGGCTCAACCCGCGCTCAACCGTTCGGGGTGCGTCTGCGCGGCCCGGGGCCGTGTCCGCCGGGCTAGCGCAGGCCCATCCGGGCGCGGACCTCGTCCATCGTCGCCTGCGCCAGCGGCCTGAGGCGGTCGGCGCCGGCCTCCAGCACCCCGTCCACCTCGGCCGGGTGGGCCATCAGCTCGGCATACCGCTCGCGGGCTGGGGCGTAGTGGTCGATGACCCGCTGCGCGAGCAGCTTCTTGGTGTCCACGCAGCCGGTCCGCGCGGAGCGCTCGCCGTCCTGGATCTCCTCCCAGTCGTCGCCGAAGAAGCGGTGCATCTGGCACACGTTGCAGACCTCGGGCCGGCCGGGATCGCTGCGGAGGATCCGCTTGGTGTCGGTCACCATCGACATGACCTGCCGGCGGATCTCCTCGGGGGAGGCCAGGATCTCGATGGTGTTGCCCACCGATTTGCTCATCTTCTTGACGCCGTCGGTGCCCAGGACCACGGGCGCGGTGGTGTAGACGGCCTCGGCCTCCGGGAACGTCTCGCCGTACCGGTTGTTGAACGCCCTGACGATCTCGCGCGAGAGCTCCAGATGCGCCGCCTGGTCCTTGCCGACCGGCACCTTGGTCGCCTTGTAGATCGCGATGTCCGCCGCCTGCAGGACCGGGTACGTGAGCAGCCCGTGGTTGACGTCGTCGGGCTGGTTCTGCTTCTTCTCCTTGTACGTCGGCGTCCGCTCCAGCCAGCTCACCGGCGTCACGGTGGCCAGCAGCCACATCAGCTCCGTGTGCTCGGGCCGGTGGCTCTGGACGAACAGCGTGCAGCGGTCCGGGTCCAGCCCCAGCGCGAGCAGGCTGGCGGCCATCTCGCGGGTGCGGCGGCGCAGCGCCTCCGCGTCGTGGGTGCTCGTGAGCGCGTGGTAGTCGACGATGCAGTAGATCGCCTCGTACTCGTACTGGAGCATCACGTAGTTGCGGATCGCGCCCAGGTCGTTGCCTAGGTGGACGATCCCGGATGGCTGGATGCCGGAGAAGATCCGGGGGCGGGAGACGGGCGCCTGGGCCGGCGCGGGGGAGGGTTCGAGCTGCACGGTCATCGTCGGGGGAGTGTAACGGAGCCGCCGCGCCGCGCGGCGCGCCTGTCCCTGCGCGGCGCGGCCCGCCCGTGCCATGCTTCGCGCCCATGGCCGCCTACGACGCCTACATCTTTGACCTCGACGGGACCGTGTACCTGGGCGACGCCCTGCTGCCCAACGCCGGCCGTGCCATCCGCACCCTCCGCGAGCTCGGCCGCCGCACGGTGTTCCTGTCCAACAACCCCACGCACACCGCGGGCGACTACAGCGCGAAGCTGACGCGCCTTGGCCTGCCGACGCCGGTCGAGGATGTGGTCAACTCATCGCTGGTCATGGCGGACTTCCTGGGTCGGCTGCGCGCTGCCGAGGGGATCAGCCGACTGTTCGTAGTGGGCGAGCCGCCCCTGTGCGGCGAGCTCGCGGCCGCCGGCTTCGAGCTGGTGGACGACGCCGCGTCCACGCAGGCCGTCATCGCGTCCTTCGACCGGACCTTCGCCTACCGCAAGCTCCAGGTTGCCTTCGACGCCATCCGCGGCGGCGCCAGGTTCTTCGCCACCAACGGCGACCGCTACTGCCCGGTGCCCGGGGGCGGCGAGCCCGACGCGGCGAGCGTCATCGCGGCCATCGAGGCGTGCACGGCCACCCGCTGCGAGGCGATCGTGGGCAAGCCGTCGCCGCACATGGCGGCCGCGATCCTGAGCCTGGTGGGCGTGCCGGCGGAGCGCTGCCTGATCACCGGCGACCGCCTGGAGACCGATGTGGCGATGGGCCTCCAGGCGGGCATGGGCGCGGCGCTCACGCTGACCGGTGCCACGTCGCGGGAAGCGGCCGAGGCGAGCGGCATCCGGCCCACGCACGTGTTCCGGGACCTGGGCGACCTGCTGGAGCAGGCGCTCTGATGGGCGGCGGCGGGCGCGGCCCCCTCGTCCGCGGCCTCGACCAGGGCACCAGCGGCAGCAAGGCGCTCGTGCTCGACCGGCACGTCGGCGGACCCGACCTCAGCCGATCCCCAGCAGCTCGTCCGTGCGCGGGTCCGGCTGGCCGCCGAAGTACCGGTCGAGGACCTGCTGCCAGCGCGGATCCTCCGGGGCGGCGCGCAGGAACAGCGTCATCGACGAGCGGAGCTTGAGCGCGTCCACCGGCCCGAAGATCGACTCGGCGGTGGCGGCCGGAGGGGCGGCGAGCACGATCCCGGTGCACTCCCGCAGCCGCGGGCCGAGCACCAGGTGCTCGAGGTAGGCACGGGCCTCGCGCAGGGAGCGGATCGCGTAGCGCCGCGAGGTGGCCGACTCGCCGAGACCGAGCGCCTGCGGAAACACGTACCACATCCAGTGGCGGGTCTTGCGCGCCTCGCGCAGCTCACCGACGACGTCCGGGTAGATGCCGCCCTGCGCGGCGACGAAGCGCTCCAGGTCGAGGGGGTCTGACCGGTCCATGGGGCGATTGTGCGCCCGGCGGCCAGAGGCCGCTGGCGTGACTCGCGCTAGGCCGCCCGCTTCGCCGCCCCCCGGCCGCGGTCCTCGCCCCGCGTTCGCTACCATCGCGACGTCGCCCAGCCCCTCCGGAGATCCAGTGTGAGCACCCAGCCCCTGCGCGTCGGCGTGATCGGCGCCGGCACCGTCGGCCGAGAGGTCGTCCGCGCGTTCCTCGAGCGGTCGCCCCGTCTCGCCCCCGCCGACGGCCGGCCACTGGTCCTGGTCGCGGTCGCGGAGAAGTTCACTGACCGCGCGCTCGCGGGCGGCATTCCCGCCGAGCTGCTCACCGACGACGCCTCCGCCCTGCTCGCCCGGGCCGACCTGGACGTCATCGTGGAGGCGATGGGCGGCGACGAGCCGGCCCACTCCCTGATCCGCGCCGCGCTGGCCTCCGGCCGGAGCGTGGCCACGGCGAACAAGCACGTCATCGCCCACCACGGCCCGGCCCTCGAGCGCCTCGCCCGCGACACGGGCGCCGTCCTGCGCTTCGAGGCGTCCGTCGGCGGCGGCATCCCGCTCCTCGCACCGATCGCCGTGGACCTCGCCGCGGACCGCATCGCCCGCGTGCGCGGCATCGTCAACGGCACCACCAACTACATGCTCACCGCGATGGCGCGCGAGGGGCGCGACTACGCGGACGTGCTGCGCGAGGCGCAGGCGAAGGGCTACGCGGAGGCCGACCCGACCGCCGATGTCGAGGGGCTCGACGCGGTCAACAAGCTGGTGATCCTGGCCCGGCTCGCGTTCGGGGTCTGGATCGCTCCCGAGGCCGTCGGCAATCGCCCCGGCGGCGCCACCGGCGCGCCCGGCGCGCCGGGCATCACCGGGGTCACCGCGGACGACGTGGCGGCCGTGGCGGGCGCGGGCCGGACGCTCCGCCTCGTCGCCAGCACCCGCCGGGCGGAGGACGGCGGCATCGAGGCGTCCGTCGTGCCCACCGCGGTGCCGGCCGGCTCGCCGTTCGGCCGCTGCGATGGTGTCCTCAACCGCGTCGAGGTGGACGCGACGCCCGTCGGCCGGGTGGCCTTCGAGGGCCCCGG
>JAKAHL010000139.1 GCA_021815005.1 Chloroflexota bacterium | reverse complement strand
GACGATCCAGGAGATCGACAAGGCCACGCCCAACGCCCTCATCAACATCCGCCCGGTCGTGGCGGCGATGAAGGAGTTCTTCGGCGGCAGCCAGCTCAGCCAGTTCATGGACCAGACCAACCCGCTCGCGGAGCTCACCTCCAAGCGGCGTCTGTCGGCCCTCGGCCCGGGCGGCCTGTCGCGCGAGCGCGCCGGGTTCGACGTCCGCGACGTCCACCACAGCCACTACGGCCGCATCTGCCCGATCGAGACGCCGGAAGGCCCGAACATCGGCCTGATCGGCTCGCTCGCCACCTACGGCCGCATCAACGCCTACGGCTTCATCGAGACCCCCTACCGCAAGGTCAAGCGCGCCACCGCCCACGACGACCCGGCCCTGCTCCAGTACGAGGCCGGCGCGGACGTGACCTCCAAGGACGGCAAGGTCGTGCTCAAGAAGGGCCAGCGGTTCACGGCCGAGGCCCAGAAGGAGCTCGGCCGCCAGAAGTCGCTGGCGTTCCCCATCCGCCCGGTGGTGACCGACGAGATCGACTACCTGCCGGCCGACGAGGAGGAGGAGCACGTCGTCGCCCAGGCGAACGCCCCGCTCGACGCGCACAACCACTTCGTGAACCCCGACGGCACCGACGAGCACGTGCGGGTGCCGAGCCGCTTCCGTGACACCTTCCCGGAGGCGCGGCCCGAGCAGATCGAGTACATGGACGTCAGCCCCAAGCAGGTCGTCTCGGTGGCGACGGCGCTGATCCCCTTCCTCGAGCACGACGACGCGAACCGCGCGCTGATGGGCTCGAACATGCAGCGCCAGGCGGTGCCCCTGCTCGAGCCGGAGAGCCCCATCGTGGGCACCGGCATGGAGGCCCGCGCCGCCCGTGACTCCGGGCAGGTGGTCATCGCCAAGCGCGCCGGCGTCGTGATCAGCGTGACGGCCGAGCGCGTCCTGGTGGACGCCGACGAGGGCGGTGCCCCCGACGAGTACAAGATCCTCAAGTTCGTCCGCAGCAACCAGGGGACCTGTATCAACCAGCGCCCGATCGTGACGGTCGGCCAACGAGTGGCGAAGGGCGACCCGATCGCGGACTCGTCGTCCACCCAGGGTGGCGAGCTGGCCCTCGGCCGGAACGTGCTGTGCGCGTTCATGAGCTGGGAGGGCGGCAACTACGAGGACGCCATCGTGATCAGCGAGCGGCTCGTCCGCGACGACCTGTTCACGAGCATCCACATCGAGAAGCACGAGATCGAGTCCCGGGACACCAAGCTGGGGCCTGAGGAGATCACCCGCGACATCCCGAACGTCGGCGAGGAGGCCCTCAAGGACCTCGACGAGGAGGGGATCGTCTACATCGGCGCCGAGGTCCGGCCCGGCGACATCCTGGTTGGCAAGATCACGCCCAAGGGCGAGACCGAGCTGACCGCGGAGGAGCGCCTGCTCCGGGCCATCTTCGGCGAGAAGGCCCGCGAGGTGAAGGACTCCTCGCTGCGCCTGCCGCACGGCGAGCGCGGCAAGGTGGTGGAGATCCGGGAGTTCCGTCGCGAGTGGAACGACGACCTCCAGCCGGGTGTCAACCGCCTCGTCAGGGTGAGCGTCGCCCAGAAGCGGAAGATCTCGGTCGGCGACAAGATGGCCGGCCGCCATGGCAACAAGGGCGTCATCGCCAAGGTGCTCCCGACCGAGGACATGCCGTTCCTGCCCGATGGCACACCGATCGACATCATCCTCAACCCGCTCGGCGTGCCGAGCCGTATGAACATCGGCCAGATCCTCGAGACGCACCTCGGCTGGGCGCTGGCCGCCATGGGGTACAAGGCCGCAACCCCGGTCTTCGACGGTGCCTCCGAGGAGCAGATCGCCGAGGCGCTCGAGCAGGCCGGCCTCCCCCGCGAGGGCAAGATCGAGCTCCGCGACGGCCGCACAGGCGAGCCGTTCGACCGCGTGATCACGGTCGGTCAGATCTACATGCTCAAGCTCCACCATCTGGTGGAGGACAAGATCCACGCCCGGTCCACGGGCCCCTACAGCCTCATCACCCAGCAGCCGCTGGGCGGCAAGGCGCAGTTCGGCGGCCAGCGGTTCGGCGAGATGGAGGTCTGGGCGCTCGAGGCCTACGGGGCGGCGAACATCCTCCAGGAGCTGCTCACCGTGAAATCGGACGACGTCCTCGGGCGCGTCCAGACGTACGAGGCCATCGTCAAGGGTGAGGAGATCCAGCCTCCGCGCGTCCCCGAGTCGTTCAAAGTCCTGATCAAGGAGCTCCGGAGCCTGGGGCTCAACGCGGAGATCCTGGACCAGAACGACGAGGAGATCCCGCTGGCTGAGGACGATGCCTCCGGCTACCTGCTCCCCGACCTTGGCGGGATCAACCTCGCCGGGTTCGAGGACTGAACCCCCGCTAACACCGCCACGAGGGGGATCGGCGTCCGGCCGGCCCGGTCCCCGCTCGCACTCACCGGAAGCAACGCGCCGCCAGGGCCGCGGCGGTGCGGAGGAGACCGATGCTCGAGGTCAACAACTTCTCGGCGATCCGAATTTCGCTCGCCAGCCCGGACCAGATCCGGGAGTGGTCGAAGGGCGAGGTGACGAAGCCCGAGACGATCAACTACCGCACGCTGAAGCCGGAGAAGGACGGGCTCTTCGACGAGCGCATCTTCGGTCCCACCCGGGACTGGGAGTGCTACTGCGGGAAGTACAAGCGCATCCGCTACAAGGGGATCATCTGCGACAAGTGCGGCGTCGAGGTCACCCGCTCGAAGGTCCGCCGGGAGCGCATGGGCCACATCCAGCTGGCGAGCCCCGTCTCGCACATCTGGTATTTCAAGGGCACCCCGAGCCGGCTCGGCATCCTGCTCGACATCAGCCCGCGCAACCTCGAGCGGATCCTCTACTTCGCGCTGTACATCGTCACGCACGTTGACGAGGAGGCCCGCCAGCGCGCCCTCAAGGCGCTCGACGAGCAGGCGGAGGGCCGCGGCGGCCCGGGCTCGGAGGCCCTCGCCGAGCTCGAGGCCACTCTCAAGGCCGACATCAGCCGCGGCACGGCCGAGCTTCGCGCGGCCCTGGCCGCGACGCGGGACCAGGTCGAGGCAAGTCGGGTCGCCGACACGGATGCCGCATCGGCCGAGGCGAGCCGGAGCGAGGCCGCCCTGGCCGCGCTCGGCGCCGGCGTGGCCGAGGAGACCATTGCCTTCGCCCCGACCGGCGAGGTGGTGGTCGCCGCCGGCGACAAGGGGGGCAAGGAGGCGCTCAGCCGGCTCCGCAAGCTCGCCACCGCGGAGATCGAGCGCATCACGACGGCGTCGGCCGAGCGCATCGCGCTCGAGGAGACCGCCACCGAGCAGAAGATCGCTGACCTCAAGGCGTCGATGCAGGACACGCTCGCCCGCAAGCGCGAGGAGCTCGCCCAGCAGGCACAGGGCCAGAAGGACGAGCTGCGCAAGCAGCGCGACGAGATCGAGTCGATCAAGCCGCTCATGACCGTCGGCGAGATGGAGTTCCGCCAGCTCGACGAGAAGTACGGCTCAGGCGCCCGCAGCGGCCGCATCTTCTGGGCCGGTATGGGCGCGGAGGCCGTCCGCGACATCATCGTGCGGATGGACTTGGAGGAGCTCGGGCGCGCGCTCCACGCCGAGGTGCGCACCAGTTCCGGCCAGCGCCGCAAGAAGGCCATCAAGCGCCTGCGGCTCATCGAGGCGTTCCGCCGCTCGGGCAACCGCCCCGAGTGGATGATCCTCTCGGTGCTGCCGGTCATCCCGCCGGACCTGCGGCCGATGGTCCAGCTCGACGGCGGCCGGTTCGCCACCTCCGACCTCAACGACCTCTACCGCCGCGTGATCAACCGGAACAACCGGCTCAAGCGGCTCCTGGAGCTGGGCGCACCTGAGATCATCATCCGCAACGAGAAGCGGATGCTCCAGGAGGCGTGCGACGCCCTGATCGACAACGGGCGCCGCGGGCGCGCGATCGCCGGCACCGGCAACCACCGCCTCAAGAGCCTGTCCGACATGCTCAAGGGCAAGCAGGGCCGGTTCCGCCAGAACCTGCTCGGCAAGCGCGTGGACTACTCCGGCCGCTCGGTCATCGTCGTCGGCCCGGACCTCAAGCTCCACCAGTGCGGCCTGCCCAAGAAGATGGCGCTCGAGCTGTTCAAGCCGTTCGTCATGCGCCAGCTCGTCGAGAAAGGCTTCGCCCACAACATCAAGAGCGCCAAGCGCATCGTCGAGCGCGTCCGGCCCGAGGTCTGGGACGTTCTCGAAGAGGTCATCAAGGACCACCCGGTCTTGCTGAACCGCGCGCCCACGCTCCACCGCCTGGGCATCCAGGCGTTCATGCCGGTCCTCGTCGAGGGGTCGGCCATCCAGATCCACCCGCTCGTCTGCACCGCGTTCAACGCGGACTTCGACGGCGACCAGATGGCCGTGCACGTGCCGTTGTCCACCGCCGCCCAGGAGGAGGCGCGGACGATGATGCTCTCGACCGCCAACCTGCTCTCGCCCGCGGACGGCTCGCCGGTGGTGTCGCCCACGCAGGACATGGTCCTGGGCAACTACTACCTGACCATGGACGACCGCACGGGCACGGACTTCAAGCGGGTCAAGACCTTCGCAGCCGAGGACGACGCGATCATCGCGTACGAGCTCAGCGCGCGGGGCCTCGAGTCAGCCGGCCGGGCCTTCGCCGACGATTCGGGGGTCGTTGACACCCGAGTTGGCGGCAGCCTCCTGCTGCACGAGCCCATCGACGCGATGGTCCGGGCCTGGGATCCCCAGGCAGGCGACGGCGGTGCCTTGGTCGAGCGCTTCGAGCGGACCACGGTCGGCCGGATCATGTTCAACCGGATCCTGCCCGAGCCGCTGCGCTTCGTGAACAAGCCGATGAAGCGCTCGGATCTCAAGGCCCTCGTGGACAAGTGCTACCGCGAGCTCGGACCCGTCGAGACCGCCCACCTCGTGGACGGCATCAAGGCGATCGGGTTCAAGTTCGCCACCCGCGGCGGCATGACGATCGGGCTGTGGGACATCATCGTCCCCGTCACGAAGAGGGAGCTTCTGGTCGAGGCGGACCGCCAGGTCCTCAAGATCGACCAGCAGTTCCAGCGCGGCCTCATCACCGACGACGAGCGCTACCAGGGCGTCGTGGACCTCTGGCAGGACGTCACCAAGAAGGTCTCGGACCAGATGATGGAGTCGCTCGGCGACGCCAACCCGGTCCGGATGATGACCGACTCGGGCGCCCGTGGCAACAAGGGCAACATCGGCCAGCTGGGTGCCATGCGCGGCCTGATGGCCGACCCGTCCGGCCGGATCATCGACGTGCCCGTGCGGAGCAACTTCCGCGAGGGCATGACCGTCCTCGAGTACTTCATCAGCACCCACGGCGCCCGCAAGGGCCTCGCGGACACCGCCCTCCGCACCGCTGACTCGGGCTACCTGACCCGGCGGCTCGTGGACGTGGCGCAGGACGTCATCACCCGCGAGGACGACTGCAACACGCAGGGCGGGAGCTGGATCACCCGCGCCGAATCCCCCGATGAGGCCGGCGCGTTCCAGAAGCGCCTGGTCGGCCGCCTCGCGGCCGCGGACCTGCCGGACCCGACTGCCAAGGTCAGGAAGGGTCAGGAGGCACCGCTGCTCGCCGAGCGCAACCAGATGATCGACGAGGCGCTGGCCGCTCGCATCGACGGGGCCGGCATCGACGAGGTGCTCGTCCGCTCGCCACTCGCCTGCGAGTCCCGCTACGGCGTCTGCCGCCACTGCTACGGCCGCAACCTCGCCACCGGCGGGATGATCGGCATCGGCGAGGCGGTGGGCATCATCGCGGCCCAGTCGATCGGCGAGCCCGGCACGCAGCTCACCATGCGGACGTTCCACACCGGCGGCGTCGCCGGCCAGGACATCACGCAGGGCCTGCCGCGCGTCGAGGAGCTGTTCGAGGCTCGCGTGCCCAAGGGCAAGGCCGAGATCAGCCACATCGACGGCGTCGTGGACGTCATCGAGAGCGACACCAGCCGCAAGGTCAAGGTCACCAGCCGCGAGGCGTTCGACACGCCGATC
>JAKAHL010000138.1 GCA_021815005.1 Chloroflexota bacterium | reverse complement strand
CGGGAAATACCAGCGACAGGAAGGCCGCCGCAAAGGCGGATCGCGTGCGCGGGGCGCGCGGGGAGCGCGACGGCGTGGACATCGCGGCGGATCATACGCTGCCCCGCGAGAAGCGGCCCACGAGCGGCCGGCGCCGGCGGGCGGGCGCGGGCCCGGCGCCCCGACGTTCCCCGGCCGCATGGGACCGCCGGGTTCCGTAGACTGGAAGCCCGCCGCTGCCCGATGAGAGGGAGCCGCGTTCGCGACGCACGAGGCCCGATGTTCCGACCCGTCTCCGCCCGACCCGACTTCGTCGCCCTGGAGCACGAGCTGCTCCGCGAGTGGGCGGAGCGCAAGACGTTCGCGCGCCTGCGCGCCCAGAACGCGGGCCACCCGCGCTGGAGCTTCCTGGACGGGCCGATCACCGCCAACAACCCGATGGGCGTCCATCACGCCTGGGGCCGCACCTACAAGGATCTCTACCAGCGCTTCCACGCGATGCTGGGCGAGGACCAGCGGTACCAGAACGGATTCGACTGCCAGGGCCTGTGGGTGGAGGTCAACGTCGAGAAGGCGCTCGGCTTCACCAGCAAGCGCGACATCGAGGCGTACGGGATCGCCGAGTTCGTGCGGCTGTGCAAGCAGCGCGTGCTGACCTACGCCGCCCGCCAGACCGAGCAGTCGATCCGCCTGGGCTACTGGATGGACTGGAACGACCCGGCCGAGCTGCTGCGCCTGCGGGACCTCATGGACCAGGACCCGGGCCAGCTGGCAACGATCCAGGGCGCGCACGGCCCGGTCACCGACACCGTGGAGATGCTGGTCGGCCGGCTGGGCATGCCCGAGGTGGGCGGCAGCTACTTCACGTTCAGCAACGAGAACAACGACCTCATCTGGGGGTTCCTCGCCGAGTGCCACCGGCGCGGCTGGGTGTATCGCGGCCACGACACGATGCCGTGGTGCCCGCGGTGCGGGACCGGCCTGTCCCAGATGGAGATGAACGAGGGCTACGCGGATCGCGAGGACCCGGGCCTGACCGTGCGCTTCCCGCTGGTGGACCGCCCGGGCGAGGCGCTGCTGGTGTGGACCACCACGCCCTGGACGCTGGCCGCCAACGTGGCCGCCGCGGTTGGCGAGGACCTCGCCTATGCCAGGGTGTGCCAGGGCGACGACATCTTCTGGCTCGCAAAGGGGACCCTCAAGCAGGCGCTCCGCGGTCCGTTCACCGTCCTGGAGGAGACCACCGGCAAGACGCTCGAGGGCTGGCGATACACCGGCCCGTTCGACGCGCTGCCCGCCGTGGAGGCCGCCTTCGCGGAGGCCGGCTACGAGCACCGCGTCGTCCTGTGGGACCAGGTGGGCGAGGCCGAGGGCACCGGCATCGTGCACATCGCGCCGGGCTGCGGCGCCGAGGACTACCAGCTCGGCAAGAGCGCGGGCCTGCCCATCTTCGGCCCCATCGACGAGGACGGCCGCTACTACGACGGCTTCGGCTGGCTGACCGGCAAGGACGCCCCCGAGGTGGCCGAGGAGGTCGTCTCGGACCTGGAGCAGCGCGGCTTCTTCTACCACCTCGAGCCGTACGCTCACCGCTACCCGCACTGCTGGCGGTGCAGCACGCCGCTGCTGTTCCGGCTCGTGGACGAGTGGTACATCAGCATGGGCCCGGTCTATGACCAGCCGCGCGAGACGCTCACGCCCGAGCAGGTGGACGCCAGCCTGCGGTACCAGATCATGGAGGCCGTGGACAAGATCCGGTGGTTCCCGGAGTTCGGCCACGACCGCGAGATCGACTGGCTGTTGAACATGCGCGACTGGATGATCTCCAAGAAGCGCTACTACGGGCTCGCGCTGCCCATCTTCGACTGCGAGGCGTGCGGCACGTTCGACGTCATCGGCGGGCGCGAGGAGCTGCGGCGCCGCGCGGTCGAGGGCTGGGACCAGCTCGAGGGCCACACGCCCCACCGCCCGCACGTGGACGCGGTCAAGATCGCCTGCCCCAACTGCGGCGCGCCCACCGCGCGCATCGCGGACGTCGGCAACCCCTGGCTGGATGCGGGCATCGTCCCGTTCTCGACGATCCACTACCGCGAGGACCCCGAGTACTGGGCCAAGTGGTTCCCGGTGGACTTCGTCACCGAGAGCTTCCCGGGCCAGTTCCGCAACTGGTTCTACTCCATGCTCGCGATGAGCACCGTGCTCCGCCGCGAGCCGCCGTTCAAGGCGCTGTTCGGCTACGCCACGCTGTACGGCGAGGACGGCCGCCCCATGCACAAGAGCTGGGGCAACGCCATCGAGTTCGACGAGGCGGCCGAGCGCATGGGCGTGGACGTCATGCGCTGGATGTACGCGAGCGCGCGCCCCGAGGACAACATCCTGTTCGGCTGGCACGCCGCCGACGAGGCGCGGCGCGGGCTCCTGGTGCTGTGGAACGTGTACGCGTTCTTCGTCACCTACGCGCGGCTCGCCGGCTGGACGCCCGCCTCGGGCGCCCCGGCCGTTGCCGAGCGCCCGCCGCTCGACCGCTGGATCCTGTCTCGCGCCGCCGGGACCGCGACCGCCGTGGAGGCACGCCTGCGCGAGTTCGATGCCGAGGGCGCCACGCGCGTCCTCGACGCGTTCATCGACGACCTCTCCACGTGGTACCTGCGCCTGTCGCGCCGTCGCATGTCCCGCGCCACGGGAGCGGACCGGGACGCCGCGTTCGCCACCCTGCACGCGGCGCTGGTGGCGCTGGCGAGGACCGTCGCGCCGATCCTGCCGTTCCTCTCGGAGTCCGTGTACGGGAACTTGGTTGCCGGCGTGGACCCGGCGGCGCCCGACTCGGTGCACCTCTCCGGCTGGCCGGCCGCCGAGCTCGCGCCCCTGCGCGACGAGGCGCTCGAGGACGCGATGGCGCTGGCGCGCCGGGCCGTGGACCTGTCGCGCACCGTCCGCGGCCAGGCCGGGCTCAAGGTTCGCCAGCCGCTGGCCCGCCTGTGGCTCGCGCTGCCGGGCCGCGAGGTCGGCGAGCTCGACGCGCTGCTCGAGCTGGTCCGCGCCGAGGCCAACGTCAAGGACGTCGAGCTGATCGGCGACGAGTCCGCGCTCGTGGACCGGGGCGTCAAGGTGCTGCTGCCCAAAGTGGGCCGGCGCATGGGCGCCAGGATCCCCGCGATCATGGCCGCCGCCCGGGAGGGCCGCTTCGAGATCCACCCGGACGGATCGGTGACGCTGGAGGGCGAGACCCTCGCCGCCGACGAGGTCGAGGTGCAGGCGACGCCCAGGCCGGGCACGGCCGTGGCGCACGACGACGGCCTGGTCGCGGTCATCGACACCACGCTCACGCCGGCGCTCCGCGCCGAGGGCGACGCGCGGGAGCTCCAGCGGGCCGTGCAGGACCTGCGCAAGGAGGCCGAGCTGGACCTCGACGACCGGATCGAGCTGTGGCTCGACGGCGTGGGCCCGGAACTGGATCCGTACCTGGCCCCGGTGGTCGCGGACACGCTCGCGGACGTCGTGCGCCGCGAGAGGCCGCCCGAGGGCCTCGCGGCGGTCGTCGTGCGGCTCGAGGGCGGCGAGGCGCGAATCGCCGTGCGTCGGGTCGGGGCGTGATGGTGGGGGCGCTGCCGGACGACGACCCGGAGGCCATCGTCGACGACATCGACGACCTCGACGACGGGCAGGACGGCGACGCCGCGCGGCGTCCTGCCGGCGGCCCCGGGCGGGCCCCCGGCTGGGCCGGCCCCTCGCGCGGGCGTTGGCTGCTGTTCACGCTGATCGCCGTCGCGGTCGTCGCCGCCGACCAGGTCACCAAGTCCTGGATCACGGGCAGCGTCGCGCCGGGGTCCGGGTTCTCCGTGCTGGGGACGTGGCTCAACTTCGTCTACGGCACGAACAGCGGGATCCTGTTCGGCATGGTCCCGCAGTCGGCCGGCGCCTTCGCGGTCGCCTCCCTGGTGGTGATCGCCCTCATCGTCGTGTACCACCGGAAGGCGGGTCGGGGCGTCGTCGTGTCGGTGGCGGCGTCGCTGCTGCTCGGCGGCGCCATCGGCAACCTCATCGACCGCCTGCGCTTCGGCGCGGTCGTGGACTGGATCGACATGGGGATCGGCCAGTGGCGGTTCTGGACCTACAACGTCGCGGACGCGGCGATCACCACCGCGCTCATCCTGATCCTCGCGGCCACGCTGTTCCCGGGGATCGCGGAGTGGGGGAGCGATGACTGACCCCGGCCTCCCCGCCGGGCCGTCCGAGGACGGCGGCGACGCCGAGTTCGACGGCGACGACGAGCTCGAGGCGTCGCTCGGGCTGGAGCCGGCCCGCCCGTCGGTGGAGCCCGGGCCGCGGCGGCTGGCCGTTCCCGACGGCGAGATCGTGCGGCGCATCGACCGGTTCGTGGCGGACCGCACGGGTCTCTCGCGCTCGTTCGTGCAGAAGCTGATCTCTGACGGGCGCCTTGTGGACGACACGGGCAGGCGACTGCGCGCGAACTCCGAGGTCCGCGGTCCGGGCGGCGTGACCCTCGAGGTGCCGCCCCCGGAGATCCCGTACCACCTCGAGCCGGACCCGTCGATCCCGGTTGACGTGGTCTACGAGGACGACGACGTGCTGGTCGTCAACAAGCCCTCGGGCCTGGTGGTGCACCCGGCCCCCGGTCACTGGCGCGGGACCCTCGTCAACGCGCTGCTGGCGCGGGGCGACCACTACGGCGGCATCGCCGGCGTCGCTCGGCCGGGGATCGTCCACCGGCTGGACCGGGACACCTCCGGCCTGCTGATCGTCGCCCGCAACGATGCCGCGCAGGCGGGCCTGATGGCGCAGCTCAAGGCGCGCCGCGTGCGCAAGACGTACATGGCGCTCGTCCAGGGCTCGGTGGCGGCCGCCGTCGGCCGAGTCGAGGCCCCCATCGGCCGGGACCCCAAGGATCGCAAGCGCATGGCCGTGGTCGCCGACGGCAGGCCGGCATCGACGGGCTATCGCGTCAGGGAGCGCTTCCGCGACTGGACGCTGCTCGAGCTGGACCTGATCACCGGGCGGACCCACCAGATCCGCGTCCACTTCGCGGCGCTCGGCCACCCGGTGGCAGGCGACCCGGTGTACGGCACCGGGACCGCGCGGAAGGGCCCGGATGGCCTGGAGCGCCTGTTCCTCCACGCGTGGCGCCTCGAGTTCGTGTCGCCCGCCTCCACCCGCCTGCTGCGGCTGGAGGCGCCGCTCCCCGACGAGCTCGAGGCGGTGCTGGAGGGGCTGCGCGCGGCGGAGGTCTCGGCCGGGCGGCGGCCGTCGGGAGGGGCGGGATGACCGGGCCGGCACCGCTCCTGGGGGCCCCGGGCGCCCAGCTGGTGATCATCAGCGGGCCGTCGGGCGTCGGCAAGGACACCATCATCGACGCCCTGCAGGCGCGTCGGCGGGACCCCGGCTACCACTACGTCGTGACGTGCACCACGCGCGGCCCCCGGCCGGGCGAGATCCCCGGCGTGTCCTACCAGTTCCTCACAGTCCGGGAGTTCCAGGCGCTGCGCGACGCCGGCGAGCTGCTCGAGTACGCCGAGGTGCACGGCAACTGGTACGGGACGCCCCGCCACGAGGTGGCCGACGCGCTCGCCGAGGGCCGCGACGTGATCCTCAAGATCGACGTGCAGGGTGCCTCCGCGGTCAAGCAGCGCGCCCCCGCCGCGCTCCTGGTGTTCCTCGTCCCGCCCTCGATGGAGGAGCTGTTCCAGCGGCTGCGGTCCCGGGCCACCGAGACGGCCGACGAGCTGGAGCTGCGCCAGCGGAACGCGGCGATCGAGCTCGCCCGTCAGGGCGACTACGACCGGGTGGTGGTGAACGAGACTGACCAGCAGGCGCGGACGGCGGCGGAGATCGAGGCGATCATCGAGCAGGAGAAGCGCCGCAACGCCGACCGCCGGGTCAGGATCACCTAGCGGGCCGGGCTCCGGTGCTGCCGTTCGAGCCGACGCCGGGCGAGGGCACGCTGCGGCGGGTGGAGGTGGCGGTCGACGCCCCCGGCGGCCCGGGGCCGCGGACGTGGACGTACGCCGTCCCGGGCGCGCTCGCTGACCTCGAGCCGGGCGAGGCCGTGCTGGTGCCGTTCGGGCGGCG
>JAKAHL010000137.1 GCA_021815005.1 Chloroflexota bacterium | reverse complement strand
GGTCGCGGCCGCCTCGGCGCCCGCCCAGCCAGCGCCCGCCGCGCCCACGCCGGCCGCGCTCGCCGACGACCCGTCGCTCCAGGGCCCCAACCTGCTCGACCTGGGCGCCAAGACGCTGCTCGTGCTCGCGCTGCTGTTCGTCACGCTCCGCGTGCTCCGCCGGGCGCAGGGCGCCGGTCCCGCGCGCGGCTCGGGCCACCTGGCGGTGCTCGAGTCGCGGGCGCTGGGTCCCAAGACCCAGCTGCACCTGGTGGCGGTGGGCGACCGTCGCCTCGTCATCGGCCAGTCACCGGCCGGCCTGGTGGCCCTGGGCGAGCTGGACGCGGCCGAGCTGCCGGCCGCCGAGCCCGTCCGCGAGCCGTGGGCCCGGGGCAGCGCGCTCGACGCCGACGCCGCGCTCGAGGTCGAGGCGGCCCACGAGCTGGCCACGGGCCGCCGCGCCCGCCTGGGCGTGTCCGCGTGAACCGCCCTCGCGCGTCCCGGGCCCGCCTCGCGCGCGTCGCCCGTCTCGCCGTGCTGCTGGCGCTGCCGCTGCTCCTGGGCGCCTGCTCGGGCACCGGCGGCTCGGCCCCGACGGTTGGGATCTCGGTCGGCGACGGCTCCGCCGCGTCCGGCGGCGGCACGATGGCGCTCTCGCTCCAGCTGCTGATCGCCCTGACGATCCTGGCGATCGTGCCCTCGATCCTGCTGATGGCCACCAGCTTCACCCGCATCGTGGTGGTGCTCTCGCTCCTGCGCAGCGCCATCGGCATCCCGCAGCTGCCGCCCAACCAGATCCTGCTGGGCCTGGCCCTGTTCCTGACCATGTTCATCATGGGCCCGGTGTTCACCAAGGTGAACGACCAGGCGGTCCAGCCCTACCTCGCCGGATCCATCACCACCGACCAGGCCATCGCGCAGGGCGAGGCACCGCTCCGGACGTTCATGCTGGCGCAGACCAGCGAGTCGGACATCCAGTTGTTCCTGGACCTGTCCAAGCGGCCCCGGCCGACCACCGCGGACCAGATCCCGATCGAGGTCATCCTGCCGGCCTTCGTGACCAGCGAGCTCAAGACCGCGTTCACGATGGGCTTCCTGCTGTTCATCCCGTTCCTGGTGATCGACCTCGTGGTGGCATCCGCCCTCATGGCCATGGGCATGGTGATGGTCAGCCCCACCCAGATCGCGCTGCCGTTCAAGCTGCTGCTGTTCGTGCTCGTGGACGGCTGGGTCCTGATCGTCAGCAGCCTCGTGCGGAGCTTCGGCGCATGACCGCCGAGGGGCTGGTCGCGGTCATGGAGCGCACGCTGTTCGTGGCCCTCCAGATCGGCGGGCCGATCGTGCTCTCGGCGCTGGTGGTGGGCCTGGTCGTGTCCATCTTCCAGGCGGCCACGCAGATCAACGAGGCCACCCTCACCTTCGTCCCCAAGCTGCTGATCGTGGCCGGCGTGCTGGTGGTCATGGGCCCCTCGATGGTCCAGGCGCTGGTGGACCTCACCCGGTTCGTGGTGGACGTGGCCGCCGCCTCGTCCCCGGTGAACGGCGGATGAGCCCGTTCGCCGCGAGCATGGACGGCGGCCAGGTGGCCACGCTGTTCCTGGTGCTGCTGCGCTGCACCGGGTTCGTGGTCACCGCACCCATCCTGGGCCACCGCGCCGTCCCTGGACCGGCGAAGGCGGGCCTGATCGCGGTGCTGTCGGTCACCCTCGCTGGCGGGGCCGCCGTGGCCGCCAACGCCGGGCCGATGCTGCTGGCGGCGCCGGTCGAGCTCGCCATCGGCGTGGGCCTGGGCCTCACGATGGCCGCCTCGTTCTCCGTGGTGGACGCGGCGTCGCGCCTGCTGTCCATCCAGATGGGCCTCTCCCTGGGCGCCGTGTTCGACCCGGTGAGCGGCGAGGCGTCCACGCCGCTCGAGCCGCTGTTCGCCGTCCTCACCGGGCTGCTGTTCCTGGCGCTCAACCTGCACCTGGCCGTGGTCCGCGTCCTGGCCGAGTCGTTTCGCGCCCTGCCGATCGGCGGCGCGCTGCCCAGCGGGCTGTTCGGCGCCCTCGCCTCGCTGACCGCGATCGCCCTGGAGCTCGCCGTCAAGGTCGCGATGCCGCTCGCGCTCATCCTGCTGCTGGTGGAGCTGGCGGTGGCGCTGGTGTCGCGGGCGATCCCGCAGGTCAACGTCTTCTTCCTGGGCCTGCCGCTCAAGATCCTGGTCGGCATCGCGCTCATCGCGTTCGCGCTGCCCGGGCTGCTCACCGGCCTGTCGGGCGTGTTCGCCACCCTGATCGAGGGCACGGGGCAGGCGATGACCGCCCAGGCCCCGGTCGCCAGCGCGGCCCCGGCGCCCAGCGCGGCCCCCGTCGCGAGCCCGGCGCCATGAGCGGGGAGCGCACCGAGGCCCCCACCCAGCGACGGATCGAGGAGGCGCGGCGCAAGGGCCAGGGCGTGGGCCGCAGCCACGAGCTGTCGCAGGTCCTGACCCTGGCCGCCGGGCTGCTCACGCTCTCGGCCCTCCTGCCGTCGGTCGGCCGCACGGTGGCCGGCGTGGTGGTGGAGGAGGTGGACCGGATCGGCCAGGGCCCGGCCACGCCCACGGGGACGCTGATCGGGGAGGTCGGGCGCTCGCTGGGGCTGGTGGTGGGCATGGTGCTGCCGCTGGCCGCCGCGGTGGCGGTCGCGGGCGTCGCGGGCTCCCTCGCGGGCGGCGGCTTCATCCTCAGCGCTGGCGCCCTGCGCTTCGACAGCTCGCGGCTCAACCCCATCAAGGGGCTCGGCCGCCTGGCCGACAAGAGCGCCCTGACCCGCCTGGCCATCTCGCTCGCCAAGCTGGCCATCCTGGCCGCGGTCTCCTACCAGGTCATCATGAACAAGGTCCCGGCCATCCTCTCGCTGGACGGCCAGGGCGGGGCGGTGGTGGCCGGGCGGGCCATGTCCGCGATCTTCGAGCTGGGCGTGACGATCGCCATCCTGCTCGCCGCGGTGGCCCTCGCCGACTGGATCATCCAGCGGCGCCGCGCCACGGGCAGCCTGCGGATGACCCGCGAAGAGGTGAAGCAGGAGTACCGGGAGCAGGAGGGCGACCCGCTCGTCCGCGCCCAGCGCCGGCAGCGCGCCCGCCGCCTCGCCTTCTCCCGGATGATGGACGCCGTGGCCACGGCGGACGTGGTGGTGACCAACCCCACCCGCCTGGCCGTCGCGCTCAAGTACGACCCCAAGACGATGCGCGCGCCCAGGATCGTGGCCAAGGGCCAGCGGCTGATGGCGGCCCGCATCCGTGAGCTCGCCCGCCAGCACAACGTGCCGATCGTCGAGGACAAGCCGCTGGCCCGGGCGCTCTTCCCGCGCCAGCTCGGCGCCGAGGTCCCGGCCCACCTGTACAAGGCGGTCGCCCGGCTCCTGGTCCTGGTCGCCCGCATCCGCGCCGGCACGGCGCAGCCCGTCTCCCGCCGCCGGCCCGCCGCCGGCCCCACCCGCCTGCCCACCTGGTTCGAGGGGACCGCCCGATGACGACGCAGACCAAGCCCGGCACGGCCGCGGCCACCCTCGCCCGCAGCGATGCCGTCCTCGCCGGCGCCGTGGTGGCGATCGTCGGCATGATGATCGTCCCGCTGCCCACGCAGGTGCTCGACATCCTGATCGTGCTGAACATCACGTTCAGCCTCACGATCCTGCTGCTGACGCTCAACGTCCGCGAGCCGATGGAGTTCAACGCCTTCCCGCCGCTGCTCCTGATCGCCACGCTGTTCCGCCTGGGCCTCAACGTCAGCGCCTCGCGCCTGGTGCTCCTCAACGCGGACGCCGGGCAGGTCATCACCGCCTTCGGCAAGGTGGTCGTGGGCGGCAACACCGTCGTGGGCGTCGTGGTGTTCCTGATCCTGGTGGTCATCCAGTACGTGGTCATCACCAATGGCGCCGGCCGCGTGTCCGAGGTGTCCGCCCGGTTCACCCTCGACGCGATGCCCGGCAAGCAGATGGCGATCGACGCCGACCTCAACGCCGGCCTGATCACCCCCGACGACGCGCGCAGCCGCCGCCGCTCCATCGAGCGCGAGGCCGACTTCTACGGCTCCATGGACGGCGCCAGCAAGTTCGTCAAGGGCGACGCCATCGCGGCCATCGTGATCATCATCGTCAACATCATCGGCGGCCTGACCATCGGCATCCTCCAGGCGGGGATGGACATCGGCAAGGCGCTGACCACCTACACGGTCCTCACCGTGGGCGACGGCCTGGTCAACGAGATCAGCGCCCTGCTGATCAGCGTGGCGACCGGCATCCTGGTCACGCGCGGCGGCTCCGACGACGGCCTGGGCTCGGACCTGGCCGGCCAGCTGTTCTCGCGGCCGCGCCTGTTCATGGTGATCGGCGGGATCCTGTCGCTGATCGGCCTGGTCCCGGGCTTCCCGGTCATGGTGTTCGTGCCGGCCGGGATGCTGGTGCTGACCGGCGGCTGGTTCCTGGCGGGGCGCGCCCGGACGGCCGCCGCCGTGGCGCTGCTGCCCACCCTCGCCCCGGCGCCAGGGGCGCTCCCCGCCGGCGAGCCGGCCGCCGCGCCGCGCCTGCCCCCGGGGGAGACGCCGCTCGAGGCGCTCCGCGTTGAGGTCCTGGAGCTGACCGTGGGCTACGGCCTCGTGGGCCTGGTGGACGGGTCGGCGGGCTCCGGCGGCGGCCTGGTGGAGCGCATCGGCCTGATCCGGCGCCAGGTGGCGGCGGACCTCGGCCTCATCGTCCCCACCGTGCGCATCCGCGACGACCTGGCACTCGAGCCGGACGTCTACGTCGTGGCCCTGCGGGGCGGCGAGATCGCGCGCGGCCGGATCGACCCCGCGCGGCTGCTGGCGATGGACCCCAACGGCGGCGAGATCGCGCTGTCGGGCATCCCCACCACCGAGCCCGTGTACGGGCTGCCGGCCTCGTGGATCAGCGTCACGGACCGCGAGCTGGCCGAGTCCATGGGCTACACCGTGGTGGACGCGGCCTCGGTGCTGGCCACGCACCTCGCCGAGACGATCCGCGGCCACGCAGCCGAGATCCTCGGCCGGGGCGAGGTGACGGCGCTGCTCGACGCCCTCAAGGCCGAGGTCCCGGGCATGGTCGAGGAGATCATCCCCGCCCAGCTCTCGGTGGGCGAGCTCCAGAAGGTGCTGGCGGGCCTGCTGCGCGAACGCGTCCCGATCAGGGACCTGGCCACCATCCTCGACGCCGTGTCGGACGCCGCGCGGCAGACCAAGGAGCCGCTCTTCCTGGTGGAGGCGGTGCGCCACGCGCTCGCCCGGACCATCACCAACCGCTTCAAGGGCTCCGACGGCCAGGTCCACGCCGCCGCCCTGTCGCCGGGCCTCGACGCCCGCCTGGGGCAGGCGCTGGTGGTCCAGCCCGGCTACGTGGGCCTGGACCTGCCGGCGTCCGAGGTCCGCTCGCTGGTGGACGCGGTGGACAAGGCGCTCCACCGCCTCGCGGGGGAGGGGCGCCAGCCCGTGCTCCTGTGCAGCACCCGGATCCGGCTGGGCCTGCGGACCCTGCTCGAGCGCCACGTGCCCAACCTGGCCGTCCTGTCCTACGAGGAGCTGCTGCCCGCGGTTCCCGTCGTCGTGCACGCCCACGTGGAGGTCTAGCCCATGGAACTGCTCGTCGCCACGTGGACCACCCGACTGGCCCTGGTCGGGGCCCTGTTGGTGGGGTGGCTCAGCCTCGCCGCCGGCGCCACGATGATCGACGTGGCCATCCGTGTCGCCCTCGCGGCGTTCCTCCTCACCTACGCGGGCCGGCTCCTGATGGGCTGGCTGGAGACGCCCGAGCAGAAGATGCTCCGGCTGCGCGCCGGCCGGTCGTCCAAGCGGGCCCCGCAGCGGGCGAAGGCTAGGGCCTGACCGTGGACGCCGCGCTGCGGGTGGCTCCCGCGGGCACCGCCGCGCTGCCGACCGCCGTGGAGGCGGCCGGCGGGGTGTGGCCGCCCTCGCCGGCCGTCTCCACGGCGACCCCGGCCGCCCGGGACCTCATGGTCGAGAAGTACGCCCACCTCGTGAAGTACGTGGTGGGGCGTCTCGGCGTGTCGGTGCCCGGTGTGTTCGACCGCGAGGACGCGATGCAGGCGGGCACCATCGGC
>JAKAHL010000136.1 GCA_021815005.1 Chloroflexota bacterium | reverse complement strand
CCGAACCGCGGCCCCGTCGCCCGCTCCGTCGGGCACGCCGTCGCCCTCGCGCCTCGCCGCCCTGGTGCCCTGCCCGGGCCAGGCAGGCTGCTACGTCTACACGGTCCGGGCGGGCGACAACCTGACCAGCATCGCGCGCTGGTTCGGCGTGCCGCTGGACACCATCTACGCCTGGAACCCGACGCTCAAGACGGCGACCATCCAGCCGGGCGACCAGATCCGGATCCCGCCGCCCACCCGGTAGGGCGCACGCCCGGCGCCGGGCGTCAGGTAGCCGGGCGTCAGGTAGCCGGGCGTCCCCGGCACACGCTCAGCCGCTGCCGTTCCGCTGCCCGGGCTGGCGACCCCGGGAGCCGTTGCCCGCCCGCGCCACCCGGTGCCCCGCCGCGCCCACGCGACCCCGCTTTGGCCCTCGCGAGCGGCGATTTCGGCGTTGACTCGCAAACCCCGGGCGGTATCATGGCCGAAGTGGGACGAAGTGGAGGAAAGTGGGGGAACCTCGAGCGGATTGGCCCCCACGCAGCCCCCTCCGATCGCCCCGCCGACGTCAGGAGCGCGCCAGGTCACGTGGCCACCGAGAACGGGTTCACCGGCGAGTACCGGCACCAGGTCGACGACAAGGGTCGCCTCGCGATCCCGTCGAAGATGCGTGCCCGGCTGGCCGGCACCTTCCACGTGGCCCAGTGGCTTGACACCTGCCTCGCCATCCTCCCCGAGAGCGAGTGGGACGCGATCGCGGCCAAGGTCGCGGCCCTGCCGATGACCGATCCGCGAACCCGCGCCCTCGAGCGGCGGCTGTTCGGCCGGGCGGTGGAGGCCGAGCTGGACCGGCAGGGCCGGATCCTGCTGCCGCAGAACCTGCGCGAAGTGGCCGGGCTCGAGGGCGAGGTCGTGATCGTGGGCCTGCGGAACCGCGTCGAGATCTGGTCGCGCGAGCGCTGGGACGCGCAGCTCGCCGTGCTCGACGACGACGCGGCATTCGCCGGGCTGGTCAACGGAATCGGGATCTGACGTCGCCACTACATGCGCTTCCAGGGTCCGCTCGGGATCCGCAGCCAAGCCGTTGGAGGAGTGATGGAGGCAGGGCACCAGCCGGTGATGCCGGACGAGGTCCTCGGGACGCTCGCCCCGCAGCCCGGCAGCCTCCAGATCGACGCCACGGTCGGCGGCGGTGGGCACACCGAGCGGATCCTGGAGGCCGCCACCCCCGACGGCCGCGTGCTGGGGCTCGACGCCGACGAGGCCGCGATCGAGCGCGTGGGTCGGCGGCTCGCCCGGTTCGGCGACCGGCTGGTGCTCCGCCGCGCGAACTTCCGCGAGCTGGCGGACGTGGCGCCGGGGGCCGGGTTCGCCGCCGTGGACGGCCTGCTGTTCGACTTGGGCCTGTCCTCGTTCCAGCTGGCGGACACGGACCGCGGCTTCGGGTTCCGCGCGGGCGGCCCCCTGGACATGCGCTTCGACGCCACGCACGGCGTTCCCGCGGCCGAGCTCCTCGAGACGCTCTCCGCCGACGAGCTTGCCGCGCTGTTCCGCAAGTACGGCGAGGAGCCGGCGGCCTGGCGGATCGCCAAGGCCATCGTCGCCGCCCGCCCCTCGGCCCCGGTCCGGACGGCCGAGGACCTGGCCGCCCTCGTGGAGCGCGTCGTGCCGGGCAACCCGCGCCAGCCGCGGCGGACCCACCCCGCGACCCGCGTGTTCCAGGCGCTGCGGATCGCGGTGAACGGCGAGCTGGAGGCGCTGCAGGCCGGCCTGGAGGCGGCGGTGGAGCTGCTGCGCCCGGGCGGTCGCCTGGTCGTCCTGTCCTACCACTCGCTGGAGGACCGGATCGTCAAGCAGTTCCTCAACGCCGAGCGGCGCGGCTGCGTCTGCCCGCCCGAGGTGCCGGTCTGCGTGTGCGGCCGGTCGCCGCGCCTGCGCCTCGTCACCCGCCCGTCGCTCACGCCGACCGCGGCCGAGATCGATGCCAACCCACGAGCCCGCAGCGCGCGTCTGCGGGCGGCCGAGCGGCTTGCCGCCTGACCAGCCACCCAGGAGGAGCCGAGCACCCGAGAGGAGGAGCCACCCCGACACCGCGCCGCATCGCCGAAGCCCGCTGACCCGGCACCAGCCGGACCCAGGCCACGGAGGAGGAGTCCCGTGAGCAAGCACCACCAGTCGTCCCGCCGCAAGACCTACGGTCGCCGCCAGCACGAGCTGGCCGAGCGCCGCGGTCGCGACCTGACCCAGGAGCCGTCCGAGACCGACCTCGACGAGTTCGGCGCCAGCGTCATCGCCGACCGCCTGGCGTTCCTCGACCCGCGGATGCCACGCCTCTACTTCGCCCTGGGCGACTGACCGATGGCGGTCTACCAGGGGGCGCGCCAGCGCGCCATCGCTCTCCCGCGCGCCCCGCGGCTCGGGGTCGGGATCGGCGTCGGGGTGGGCGCGGGATCGCCCGCGCTCCCGCGCCGTCGCCGTCGCTCGGCGGTTCGCGCCCGGCGCGGCCCCAGCCGGCTGGCGATCCTGCTCGCGGCCATCGTGGTCGCCTTCGCGGCCGCCTTCTTCTCGCTGTCGCAGGACATCCGCGTCTCCGCGACGGGGTACGAGACGGAGAGCCTCGCGAGCCAGGCGCAGCAGCTCCAGAACCAGGCTGCCGACCTGCGCAACAGCATCAACCGGCTGGGCAACGCGCCGGCGATCAAGACCCTCGCCGTGAGCGACGGCCTGGGCCCGTTGGCCGAGCCGCTCGTCATCCCCGCGCGCTAAGAATCCGAGGTTCGCGATCGTGCTTGGCCGGACCGACTCGCGCGCCCGGGCGCTGGCCGTGCTGCTCGTCTTCGCCCTCGTGGCGGTGACGCTCGGCATGCGGCTCTCGTACTGGCAGGTGACGCGTCGCGCCGAGCTCGCCGCGATGGCGGCGCGCCAGTCGTCCACGACGTACGCGGTCCCGGTCCAGCGCGGCTCCATCTACGACCGCACCGGCACGGTCCTCCTCGCCACGAGCGTCACCCGGGATCGCCTGGCCATGGACTCCAAGGACCAGACGCCGGACCAGCGGGCCCAGACCGCCGCCACGGTCAACCAGATCCTCGGCTACACGGGCGACGCGGCGACGACGCTCACCGCCAACGTCGAGTCCGGCCGGCCGTACGTGGTGCTGGCCCAGGTCATCACGCCCGACCAGGCGGACGCCATCCGCGCGGCCAGCGGCGGGTCGGCGCCGACCGCGTTCGGCCTGATCCTCGAGCCCGTGCAGGTCCGCCAGTACCCGCAGCCCGGCGGCGCGCCCAACACCACGCTCGCTGCGCACCTCCTGGGGTTCGTCAACGCCGCGGGGCAGGGCCAGTACGGCGTCGAGCAGTACTACCAGGCGCAGCTGGCGGGCAAGGACACCGTCGTGGCCGCCCAGCGCGACGGCGCGGGCAACCTGATCCCGGACACATCGTCGGTGATCACGCAGGGATACGCGGGCAAGGACATGGAGCTCACGATCGACGCGTCGCTCCAGATGGCCCTCGAGCAGGAGCTGCTCGCCGCCTGGATCGCCGATCGCGCGAAGCGGGTGTCGGCTGTGGTGATGGACCCCTACGACGGCGAGGTCTACGCCTACGCGAGCTACCCGTCGTACAACGAGAACGACTACCAGCAGCTCGCCAACACGGACCCGGGCGTGTTCACGGACCCGATCGTGTCCACGGTCTACGAGCCCGGCTCGGTGTTCAAGCTCCCCACCGCCGCGGCGGTCATCGGGGCCGGGGTGGTCTCGCCCACCACGATGTTCAACGACCCCGGGCACCTCACGCTCGACGGCGGCCTCACCCACGTGCAGGACGCGGACCTCAAGTCGATGGGCCGGATCACGTTCGCCAAGGGCGTGGCGTACTCGCGCAACGTCGTGGCGTCGCAGGCCGCGATGCGGCTCGGCAAGACCACCGCGCAGGCGGCCAAGGCGCTCTACGCCGAGTGGATCAAGCTGGGCTTCGGGCAGAACACCGGGATCGACGTGGCCAATGAGGTCCCCGGCATCCTCCACGACCCGTCGGTGACGCCGTGGCGCCAGATCGACCTGGCCAACGGCTCCTTCGGCCAGGGCATGGCGGTGACGCCCATCCAGCTGGCCCAGGCGTACGCCGCGATGGTCAACGGCGGCACCCTCATCCAGCCGCGCGTGGTCAAGGCCATCGACAACCAGGACACCCCGACGGTGTCCAAGGGCCGCGTCATGACCCCGCAGCTCTCGAGCACGCTGATGGGCCTCATGCGGACGGTGGTGTCCAGCGTGCCGTTCTACCGGTCGCGGACGCTCATCCCCGGCTACGAGGTGGGCGGCAAGACCGGCACGGCGCAGATCTGGGACACCGCGACCAACAGCTGGAAGGTCAACCTGTTCAACTACTCGTTCGTCGGCTACATCGCGCGCCAGCCCGGCCACCCGGACCTGGTCGTGGCGCTGCGGATCGAGGAGGGCCGGCCGACCGTCATCCGGCAGGGCGAGCTGGAGATGCCGGTCATGTCGTTCGAGCTGTTCCGCCGGATCGCGTTTGATGCGATCACGACCCCGTACCTCGTGCCAGAGGCGGCGGCCGCGCCGCCCTCCGGCCTCCCCGCCGGGGCGTCGCCCGCGCCGTCGGCCACGCCGACCGCGCCGCCGGCCGCACCGTGACCGTCCGTGCGACACTCGGAGCCGTGATCGATCCCGTGGGGCTGGCCGGCGCCGCCAGCCCGTCCACCGACCCGCTCGGTCTGACCGCCGATGACCTCGCCGCCGCCACGGGCGGTCGCCTGCTGCGCCGGGGTGGCCGCGTGGCGCGCCACGCGGCCGTGGACTCGCGGCTGGTTCGCCCGGGCATGCTGTTCGCGGCGCTGCCCGGCGAGCGGACCGACGGCCACCGGTTCCTCGCCGACGCCGCCCGGGCCGGCGCGGCGGCGCTGCTCGTCGGCCGGGAGCCGGCCGCCGGCGAGGCGTCCCTCGGGGACCTGGGCGACACCACCGTCGTGCTGGTGGCCGATCCGCTGCGCGCGCTCCAGGCGGTGGCCGCCTCGTGGCGCGCCAGGTTCACGCCGCTCGTGGTGGGGGTGACCGGGTCGATCGCCAAGACCTCCACCAAGGAGGCGGTGGCGGCCGTCCTGGGCAGGGCGTTCACGACGCTGCGCTCCGAGGGCAACCGCAACAACGAGGTCGGCCTGCCGCTGACGGTGCTCGACCTCGGGCCCGAGCACGGGGCCGCCGTCCTGGAGATGGGCATGTACGCCGGCGGGGAGATCCGGGACCTCGCCGCCATCGCCCGGCCGTCGATCGGCGTCGTGACCGCCGTGCAGCCGGTGCACCTCGCCCGGCTGGGCTCGATCCAGGCGATCGAGGACGCGAAGGCGGAGCTGGTGGAGGCCCTGCCCCCGGCCGACGCCGGCGGGGTCGCGGTGCTCAACGCCGATGACGAGCGGGTGCGGCGGATGGCGGGCAGGACGCGCGCGCGGGTCGTCAGCTACGGGTTCGCCGCCGACGCCGACGTGCGCGCGGCGTCGGTGGTGTCGAACGGCCTCGACGGGATGCGCTTCACCCTGGTGACGCCGGCCGGGACGCGCGACGTGGCGATCTCGGCCCTCGGCCGGCTCGCGGTGCACAACGCGCTGGCGGCGGCGGCCGTGGGGCTGGCGGCCGGGATGGCGCCCGACGCGATCGTCCCGGGCCTGGCCGTGGGCGGGTCGGCGCCCCACCGCTCGGTGGTCCACCGCGTGGCCGGCCGGACCATCGTGGACGACGCCTACAACGCCTCGCCCGGGTCGGTCAGCGCCGCGCTCGAGCTGCTGGCGGGCCTGCCGGGCCGGCGGGTGGCCGTGCTGGGCGAGATGCGCGAGCTCGGGGCCGCCCACGAGGCGGGGCATCGCGAGGCAGGGGAGTCGGCCGCTCGGGTCCTCGACGAGCTCATCGTGGTGGATGGCGCGCGTGGCGGGGCCGCCCGCGGCATCGTCGAGGGCGCGCTGGCCGCGGGCCTCGCCCCGGCGCGGATCGCGGTGGCCGCCGATGCCGCGGAGGCCGTGGGCATCGCGCTCGCGCGGCTTCGCCCTGGCGACGTCGTGCTGGTCAAGGCGTCGCGGGGCGTGGAGCTCGAGCGGGTCGTCG
>JAKAHL010000135.1 GCA_021815005.1 Chloroflexota bacterium | reverse complement strand
CGCGAGGCCGGCGTCTGCGACGGGCTGGACCCGGCGGTCAACGAGCTCCTCACCTCGATCCGACTCGTCGATCACCACGTCCACGGGGTCGTCACCGAGCGCGTGGACGACGCCACCCTGTGCGACATGCTGATCGAGTCGGACCGCCGGGCCGCCGCGGAGGCGGCGGGGTTCGACACGCAGGTGTGGCACGCCGTGCGCCGCTGGTGCGCGCCGCAGATGCGCGCGCCCGCGCACCTCGCCGGCGAGGACTACCTGGTCGCGCGGCGCGCCCATGAGCGGCTGATCCCCATGGGCCGGCTGTACCTGCCTCGCGCGGGCCTCGCGCACGCCATCGTGGAGACGGGCTTCCTCGGCGGGCGGGTGACCGGCCCGGCCGAGACCGGCGCCCTGGCCGACTGCCCGGCCTCGCGCGTGGTCCGGCTGGAGGCCATCGCGGAGCGGCTGGTGGCCGGCCTCTCCGACCCCGCGTCGTGGCCCGACGCGTTCCGCGCCGCCGTGGCGGCGGAGCTGGCGGGGGACGATCCCGCGGTGGGCTTCAAGACGATCCTCGCCTATCGCGGCGGGTTCGCCCGGGACCTCTCGCGGCCATCGGACGAGGCGGCGTCCGCGGCAGCGGTGCGCTGGGCCGGCTCGGTCCGCGCCGGTGCCGCGCCGCGCCTGACGGACGAGACGCTGCTGCGCTTCGGCATCTGGACGGCCGTGGACACCGGGCTGCCCCTCCAGGTCCACACCGGGTTCGGCGACCCCGACCTGGACCTGCACCGCTCAGACCCGCTGCTGCTCACCGATTTCATCCGGGCCACCGAGGGCCGGGCGGCGGTGATGCTGCTCCACACGTACCCGTTCCACCGCAACGCCGGCTACCTCGCCCAGATGTTCCCGCACGTCTACCTCGACGTCGGCGAGGCCGTGCACTACACGGGAGCCGCGTCCGAGGCCGTGGTTCGCGAGTCGATGGAGCTGGCGCCGTTCAGCAAGCTGCTGTTCAGCTCGGACGCGTGGGGCGCGCCGGAGCTCCACCTGCTGGGCTCGTGGCTGTGGCGCCGGGCGATGTCGCGCGTGGTGGGCGACTGGGTGGCCCGCGGCGACTGGTCGCGTGACGACGCCGAGCGCGTCATCCGCCTGGTGGCCGCGGAGAACGCCCGCCGCGTGTACCGGCTGCCGGCCTGATTCCAGGCTCGGGCTGGGAGCGGCCGGCGCCCGGCGCGCGGCGCGAGGGTCAGGGCGCCCACCCGTTCATCTGGATGCTGCCGGCATCGCCCGGGCTGCCCAGGCAACCGGGGGCGACCCCCGCGGCATTGGCCCTGGCCACGATGCGCCCGCCGTCGAGCGGGAGGATGAAGGCGACGGTCGTGGGCAGCGAAGGCGTGGTGGCGCCGCAGTAGTTCGCCACGCGGACCATCGTGGTGATCCGGCCGAGGGGCTGGATCGTCCACGTCTTGTCGCCGGGCGACACATGGGCCAGCCCTGCCGCGCCCTGGGTCTTCGAGTCGATGAGCACATGGCCGGCGGCATCGACCAGCTGCAGCTGCGGGGTGCCCTGCAGCAGGCAGGCGACGGCGGACGCGTTGGCGAGCCGGATGTTGGCGATCTGGCTGCCCATGGCTCCGTCCCAGCTCGTGATCTGCGCGGTGAGGTCGGCGCTGGTGCAGGGACGCCCGGGCTGCGGCGGGGTGGGTCCGCCGGTTGACGGAGAGGCGGCGGCCGGCGCGGACGAGCCGGCGGCCGGCGCCGACGAGGCGGTTGCGGACGAGGCCGGGCCCTGGCCAGCCGGCGGCGAGACGACGGCAGGGGCCGATGGGACCGCGGGGGCGGGCGTGCCGGCCGTGGCCGCGGGATTGCCCCCGCAGGCGGCCACTGCCAGCATCGCCACCAGGCCGACGAACGCGATCGACCGTCTCATCAGCATCTCCCCGAGCGGGCGGCGAGGCCGCCCAGTGCGCACAGGATGGCGCACGTCGCGCGGGCGTGCACGGACCGGCCGTCGCGCGCGACACTGGCGCCAACAGCTTCCCTCCCAGTGCCCCGAGGTGATCCGGTGTTCGTGCCCCTGTCGGTCCTCGACTTCCGCGACCGTGCGGCGGCCTATTTCGGGGAGAGGGTTGGCGTCGTGGACGGGGAGATGCGGCTGACGTACCGCGCCTTCGCCGAGCGGACCCACCGCCTCGCCAACGCGCTCCACGATCTGGGCCTCCAGCCGGGCGATCGCGTCTCGTTCATCACCTACAACACGCACCAGCTGCTCGAGGCGTACTACGGCGTCCTCGAGGCGGGGATGGTCCTCAACCCCGTCAACATCCGGCTGACACCCCACGAGATCGCCTACATCCTGGACCACGCCTCGTCGCGGGCGGTGTTCTTCCACAAGGACTTCACGCCCCTCGTGGAGGCGCTCGTGCCCCAGCTCTCCACGCGCCCGGTGTTCGTGGTGATGGAGGGCGAGCCGGGACCGCTGGCGCCCCACGAGTACGAGGCCCTGCTGGGCGGCGCCTCGTCCGAGCCGCGGCATCCGCAGATCGACGAGAATGCGATGGCCGAGCTGTTCTACACGAGCGGCACCACCGGCCTGCCCAAGGGCGTTGCGCTGAGCCAGCGCAATCTGTACCTCCACGCGCTCAACGCCGAGATCGCGCTGCGGTTCGACGAGGACGACGTCGTGCTCCACGTGGTGCCGCTGTTCCACGTCAACGGCTGGGGCGTGCCGCACTTCGTGACCATGATCGGCGGTCGGCACGTGATGCTCCGCAAGTTCGAGCCGCTGGCGCTGATGAAGGCCGTGGAGCAGCACCGGGTCACCCGACTGCTGGGCGTGCCGGCCATCTTCAACGCGGTCCTCCACCACAGCGAGCGCAAGAGCCACGACCTCTCGAGCCTGCGCCAGCTGATCATCGGCGGGTCGCCCGCCTCGCCCGCGCTGGTGCGCGCGCTGGAGGCGGAGATGGGGGTGCAGGCCATTGTCGGCTACGGGCTGTCCGAGACCACGCCCATCGTCACGCTCGCCCAGCCCCGTCAGGCGCTCACCGAGGCCGAGCCGCCGGAGCGCGCGGCCGAGCGCCAGGCCATGACCGGCTGGCCCATCCCGGGTGCCGCGGTCCGCGTCGTGGACTCGCTCGGCGCCGACGTCCGGCCCGACGGCGAGCAGATCGGCGAGATCGTCGTGCGGTCCAACACCGTGATGCTCGGCTACTACCGCGACCCCGACGCGACGGCCGTGTCGATCCGCGACGGCTGGTTCCACACGGGCGACATGGCGACGATCGACGAGCAGGGCTACGTCGTGATCCGGGACCGCAGCAAGGACGTGATCATCCGCGGCGGCGAGAACATCTCGTCGGTGGATGTGGAGAACGCGATCGCCGCCCACCCGGCGGTGCTCGAGGTGGCGGTGGTGGCGGCCCCGGACGAGAAGTTCGGCGAGGCGCCCGTGGCCCTGGTGGTGCTCAAGCCCGGTGCCGAGGCGACGGAGAAGGAGCTCAAGGCGTTCTGCCGGGAGCGCCTCGCCCGGTTCAAGGTCCCCCGCGAGTTCCACGTCCGCGATTCGCTGCCCAAGGGCGGCACCGGCAAGATCCTCAAGTCGGAGCTGCGCGAGCCGTTCTGGGCGGGGATGACCCAGCGCGTGCACTGACGCTCGGGCTGGTGGCGCGCCGCTTCCGCACGAATGCGGGCGTCTGGGCGAGTGCGCGGCTCGCTGGGCGAGTGCGCGGCTCTGGCCCTCGGCTCGCGGGCGAGTGCGCGGCCCGTTGGGCGAGTGCGCGGCTCTCGGCTCTCGAGCCGCGGCTCGCTGGGCGGCTGAACCGACCGGCGCAGCGTCCCAGTCGCTCGCTGGGCGAGCGCTGCGACCGCGCGGCAGGTCAGGCCGCTCGCCCAGCGAGTCCCACGGTCGCCGCGTCGGTCAGGACGCTCGCGGGGCGGGTGGCGCGCCGCCGGGGCGAGGTTCGCACGCTCGACCTAGACCGGCATCGCCCGGCGTACGATCCCCCCGCGTGCCCAGGCCCGACGACCCACGAGGAGCCGCCATGCGCCAGTACCACCTCGCGATCGACGAGGGCGACGTCGCCCCGATCGTGCTCATGCCGGGCGACCCCGGCCGCGTCCCCGTCATCGCCGCGCGCTGGGACGAGGCGCGCCACGTGGCCACCAACCGCGAGTACGTCACCTACACGGGCGTCTACCGCGGCACGCCCGTCTCCTGCACGTCCACCGGCATCGGCGCTCCGTCCACCTCGATCGCCATGGAGGAGTTGGCGCGCTGCGGGGCGCGGACGTTCATCCGTGTGGGCACGGCGGGCACGTTCCTCGACCACGTCCACAACGGCGACATGGCCATCTTCGACAGCGCCATGCGGCTCGACGGGTCTTCGAGGCTGTACGCGCCGATCGAGTACCCGGCGGTGGCCTCGCACGAGGTGGTGACCGCGGCGATCGAGGCGGCCAGGGCCCTGGGCCTCCGGCACCACGTGGGCGTGACCCGCTCCGCCGACACGTTCTACGCCGGGCACGCCGCGCCCGGCTCCTCGTACGGCGGGTACTGGCAGGCGTGGTGGAAGGACCACTTCGACGACCTCGCGCGGTTGAACGTCGTCGCGGCAGAGATGGAGGCGAGCGTCATGTTCGTGCTGGCGCGGGTGTGGGGGCTGCGCGCCGGAGGCATGGCGCTGATCCTCGACAACGCGCGTCACGTCTCGGCTGGCGCGGAGTTCGACCCGGAGGCCCAGTTCGCGCACAGCGAGGCGGGGATCGAGCGCTTGGCGGACCTCGCCTGCGAGACGGCGCGGATCCTGCACGAGCGGGACGCCGCCGCGGGCTGAGCCCCGGGCTTGGCCCGGCGGTGGCGTCGGCTCGGGGGCGACCCCCGCCGTCGGGGCCGGTGGCGCTCGAGGGAGCGCCACGGTTCCAGTTTCCGCCTCCGCCGAGTCCTTGGTTGCCCGCCGCCCGGGCACGCGTGCTCGGGCGCCCGCTGAGCGGGCATGGCCTGGGTACGCCCGCCGGCCGGGCAGCGTGGCGCATGTGCCCGCTGGCCGGGCACTGTGGCGCTCGAGGGAGCGCCCCGGTTCCAGTTTCCGCCCCCGCCGCGCTCTGCCGCCCGCTGGCCGGGCACCGTGGCGCTCGAGGGAGCGCCACAGTTCCAGTTTCCGCCCCCGCCGCGCGCTCTGCCGCCCGCTGGGCGGGCACGCGTGCTGGGACGCCCGCTGGGCGGGCACGGGCCTGGGCAGGGGGCGCGCGGGCAGCGGGCACGCGTGGCTGGGACGCCCGCTCGGCAATCAGCCCGCGGCGTCCACCCAGGGCAGCGCCTCGACGGCGGCGCGAATCCGCGGCCAGAGCCGCTCGGGACCGAAGCGGAACGGGTCGTCGCAGGGCAGGCCGGTCTCGGCCTCCGTGGCGGCGATGACGCGCCGCGCCTCGTCCGGGTCCTCGATCAGCGACGTGTTGAGCGCCACCGCCACGACCTTCGACGGGGCGACCACGGACGCCAGCCGCTCGTGGAGGTCGATCAGCGGCGGCAGCGGCGCCAGGGGAAAGACCCGATCCGGGACGTGCGTCCAGTCGTGGTCGGCCAGGCCGGGCTTGTGGACCAGCACCATCGCGTGCGGCGTGGACCCGTGGATCAGCCCCACCGTCACGGCGCTGTACGCCGGGTGGTCGATGGACCCCTGCCCCTCCACGAACAGCCAGTCGCCCCGGGACTCCCCGTCCTCGACCAGCCACTCCACGGTGCCGTTGAGGAAGTCGCTGATCAGGCGGTCCACGGCCACGCCCCAGCCCGCGATCATCATCCCGGTCTGGCCGGTGGGGACGAAGACGGCCCGGTCCCCGCCCTCGCGCGCCGCGCGTACGAGCTCGAGCATGACCGACATCTTGCCCACCGCGCAGTCCGACCCCACCGCGAGGATCACCCGCTTGCCGGGTGCGTGCAGCCGGCCGACTGCCGTCTCGCGGCGCTCCGGCGGGCGGCGGTAGTCGGTGATCGTCACGCCCGCCTCGGCGGCGGCCGCGGCGAGCTCCGGATCGTCGCCGAGGAACGTGTGCAGCCCCGAGCGGATCGACAGCCCGGCCCGGATCGCGCGCAGGAGCAGCTCCCGCCACGACTCGGGGAGCGCGCCGCCGGTCGG